>CAZMOQ010000007.1:0-19374 GCA_964568155.1 uncultured Clostridia bacterium
TGCGATTAGCAACTTAAAATTTAACTTGCTTAAATTTTTTCATCACATAGTTTATTTTATCATAACGCAGTTTGCTTGTCAATAGGTGTTTAAAAATCGATGAAAAAATTTTTAATTTGGCAACGTTTATATATTACGATAAATATAACAAAAAGGTTACTTTTAATTAAAAAAACTGCGTTCGTGAATGTTGAACGCAGTCATTTATCTTCCAAAAGGCTTTCAATCGATACGTCGAAGTAATGTGCAATCGATAAAAGCGTGTCTAAATCGGGCTCTCTGCTGCCCGTTTCCCAAAAACTTATCGTTTGATTGCATACGTTAAAAATTTCGCCTAGTTTCCTTTGCGATAAGCCTTTTTCTAACCGTAATTCTTTTAACTTTTTACCGAATACATTGTTAATCATATAAATATGTTACAACAAAACGTAGGAAAACGCTTGACTTCCTACAAAATGTAGGATATAATGTATTTAATAAATTTGCTGTAAGCAAAAATTCAAAGGAGAAAATTATGGAACAACAAAAACTCGATATGTACATTATGGGCAATCAAAAATATTTCCCTGCGGAAAAGGTAATGTATTTAAAGGAAAAATTAAAAAATATCGATGACGATAAATTTGCGTTACTGTCTACCGTCGAATTAAAAGACCCGACCGTAAATTTAATAATATCTATATTTTTAGGCACTTTAGGCATAGATAGGTTTATGCTCGGCGATACGGGAATGGGAATATTGAAACTTTTAACGTGCGGACTTTGCGGTATTTTGACTATCGTAGACTGGTTTACGATTACTCAAAAGATAAAGGAAAAGAATTTTAATCAAATTATGGCTATTTTATAATGAAAAAATTACCGAAAATTATATTAAGGCATATCGTCGTTATTACGGCTATATGCCTTTTTATATGCGTTTTAAGAATTTTTAACGTCACTTGTTTGGTAAAAGCGGTAATAAAAATCGATTGCCCTGCGTGCGGTACGACTAGGGCGTTGATTTCTTTTTTAAAACTAGATTTTAAAGGGTATTTTTATTATCAACCGATGGCGTTGCCGCTTTGTGCGGTGTTTTTATTGATTTGTCATTTTAAGTACGTAAAGCATAAAAAACTTGCTTATTCTTTTATGTTTTCGGTAGCAGCGTTAAATTTCGTTATATACGTTTTAAGACAGTGTTTTTTTCTTTGATTGACAAAACGTACTTTAAGTGATACAATTTAAATAATACAAAAAATCTTATTTTTACATATAATAACGGAAATGGGATATTTGTATTTAGCGGTTGCGATTTTCGCAGGGGTAACGAAGGGCGTTTGCGGTAAAAAATTGAGCCTTAAAATTTCAGGGAGCCGTCAAACTTTTGCGGTCAGTGCAATGCGTATGGCGGTTTGCGTTTTGATAAGCGGCATAGTGGCGCTTGTGCAGGGCGGGAAAATAGAACTTTCCTTTGAATTTTTTGCAATATGCTTGCTTTCGGGCGTTGCCGTTTCGGTGTTTACCGTGACATGGCTTATCGCAGTGCAAAACGGTTCTTACGTAATGCTTAACGTGTTTAATATTTTAGGCGTTTGTATTCCCGTCGTTTTAAGCGCAACGTTTTTGGACGAAACCGTTAAAACCACGCAAGTGCTAAGCATTGCTTTTTTACTCGTTGCGGTGTGCTTTCTTTGTTCGTATAATAATAAAATAAAAAGCAAACTTACCTTTTTAAGCGTAGTTTTGCTTATCGTGTGCGGCGGCGCAAACGGATTGACCGATTTTTCGCAAAAACTTTTCGTGTATAAATTTCCGAATTTATCGGTTGCTGCGTTTAATTTTTGCTCGTATTCGTTTTCTTTTATAATTTTGGTCGGGGTTTTATTTTTCGTTAGATTCAAAAAAGCGGAAGATATACCTAAAAAAGATTATAAAATTATTAAAAGCGTCGTCATACTGATAATTGTTATGTCGCTTAGTTTGTTCGTGAATGCGTATTTTAAAACTTTTGCGGCTAAGTTTTTGCCCGTAGCGGTGCTTTATCCGTTAAATCAGGGCGTAACGTTGGTATTTTCTGCGGTTATAGCAACCCTTCTTTTTAGGGAAAAATTAACCGTAAAAAGCGTTATCGGCGTTGTTTTTGCAGTTGTAGGAATAATTATAAACGTATTATAGGAGATTTATTATGAAAGTAGCGGTTTTATTTGCCAACGGAACTGAAGAAATCGAAGCAATTACGCCCGTAGACGTATTAAGACGTTCAAAAGCGGTTTGCGATATTATTTCCGTAAGCGGAGCGTACCCCGTAGGTTCGCACGGAATAACCGTAAAAGCGGATAACATTATCGAAAACGTAGATATGGACGATTACGACGCAATCGTTATTCCCGGCGGTATGCCCGGCGCAACAAATATTTCGAATAACGAATTAGCGGTAAAAGGAATAAAAGAAGCAGTAAAAAACGGCAAAACCGTATGTGCTATATGTGCTGCACCTGCGGTGGTTTTGGCTGAACACGGGCTTGTTGACGGTAAAAAAGTTACGTGTTTTCCTGCGGACGAATTTATAAAGAGTGTCGCCGCTTGTGCCGATTTTGTTTGCGACGACGTAGTAGTCGACGGAAATATCATAACCGCAAACGGACCGAAATCGGCGTTAAAATTTGCGCTTGAAATTTGCAAAAAATTAAACCTAACGCCTGCAATTTAAGGTAAAAGTTTAAAATATTATCGGCGTAGCGAACTTTTTTCGCTACGCCGATAGTTTTAATATAAGCATAATTTTTGTAAAAGTAAGATAAAATTAACGCTTCTACCGCAAAAAAGCAGAGAGTAGAGTAATGCAAGTAAACAATTTTACTTGCGGTTTAATCCAAGAATTTCTTTTTTCTTTGCATCAAATTCTTCTTGAGTTAAAATACCGCTATTAAGGAGTTCTTTATACTGCTTAAGTTCTTCTACGGCTTCGGCTTGAAGATGAACGACTTCCGAACCGATATTTTCGACGGTTGTTGTCGGTACCGATTCTTTTAGCACAGGTTGAACGGTTTGTTCAACTTTGTTTTCTTGTTTAGAAACGCTTCCGTTGGATGCGGTTGTTTTTATTTCTTCAAATTTTTCAAAACGATAGCAAACGAAAAGCGTAATGCTGGCAATAAGCATAGGTAACTCGTTTTCTATAATTTTATACATTTGAGTTACACCGAGAGTTTCCATATTGTTCATAATCATACTTACTAGGAAATTTACGCTTGTAATAGCAATAGCCATACCCATTATTTTACCTGACCTATAGTTACCGTAGTTGGACGAAAGGTAAAAATCGTCGTTCCAAATGTCTGAGATGTATGAAAAAATGAAAAATTGTAAAATCATATATAAAATGGGAATTGCAATTAGCATTATTGCAGAAAATATCGCATGTGTGGAAATTTTGCCGAGATAGCCCCCAAATACAACTTTTAATCCGTAAACAAGTTGTTCGAAAGACGCCACTTGAAGTTTGCTCACTAAAAAGACGTAAGCCACTAACATGATGACCGTTGCCATTATTTTATACAAAAAACATTCAAGTTTTAAATTTTTAAGATAATAGATTACGCAATGCGAGCCTATATAGCAAACTAGACCGATGACGAATACTGCTAAACCGCCTGTGCTAATAGTGAAGTCAACGGACGCCATAAGGCTTAAAAATATAAATACAAAACAGCATTTAAACGTGCTGCCCACGTAGTTAATTAAAGTAAAAAATGAATTTTCTTTCAATTGAGCCGCTTTTCCGCTCTTGGTAAACGCTGCGTGGCTAAAATAAGAAATTGACACGATAACATTTTTAACTATAATTATCGCAGCCACTATATACACGATAGCAACCATGCATTTAAGCAAATACTCAAAAATTGCGCCGTTTGCAATATTTGCAACACTGATAAGAAGTTCTACTGCGCCGAGAGCCGTTACGGTCACTCCGAAATAATCGACGAGCCCCGAAAGAAAAATTAAAGCCATAGCGATTTGAGCAATAAAAAGCACGCAAGCGGTCGTTCGCATAATGCCGTTTTTACCTTTTACGTTGAAAAAAGTTAAAGTAGTCGTTACCATAATTCCTCCTCGTCAATGAAATCGTTAAGGTCGTAAATTTTATTAGCATTAAATTGCGCTATCGTATTATTGATATTGCTGAACACGATATTGTCTTCCGTGTATAAATTTGAACTTGCACTTCCAGAACCGTCATTATTACTATAAGACGCTATCAATGTAACTGTTGGTTTTGTGTTATTTGAAAGATTTATTTTAACGGAACCTTTAGCATTGTCAGGGAGAGTGCCGCCTAATACGAATGAGCAAAAATCGTTAACCAAGTCGTCTTTAATAGTGTAAACATTGTTACTTTGTTTGAAATTAGAAAACTTATTTCTTTCAAAATAATTGTTAATAGAACTTAAAATTTCATAATTTTCTTGGTTCATTTCAAGCAAATACTCTGCGCCTTCAGCCGAGTCGAACCACTTGTTGAGCATATCCGTTGTTACAAAATTGACTTCGTCATCAGTGTCGGAAGTAGTTATATCGAATTTATTGAATTTAATGTAACTTTTTTCGGAAGTAATATAAAATTCTACGTCGAAATCCATTACGTTTGACGAACTTTCTGATTCTTGTGCTGAAGAATAAGAACTTTTACTCATAATCGTTCCGACTGATTTGTAATATGCTGCGGTTTGTGTGAGATAAATCGTTAATTCTCGCATAAATGTCATACGATAAGAAATACTCATTCCTTCATAAGTAGAACTGTAACTAGACGCCCCTCTTGACTTGTTGTAAAAAGTTGCGCTAGTATAATTTTCGTTTTTTGCTTCGACAGAATTATCAATCGATGACGAGAAACCACTGACGCTACTTTTAATAGATTTTTCGTTGGAAGATTTTATTTGATAGTTGTCGAAAAAATCTAACATTTCGGAAAACTGTTCTATGTTTTTCACCTTGCAATCCTGTCCGTTGCCACGACCGTAAGTTACGTTAGTTTGTTCAGGCATGCCTATTATTATTGCGATGGCAAGAAGCACTGAGCAAACTATGAGAGATACATACTTTTTCATAAACTTTCTCCTTTGCTTTTAATAGACTAATTTATATAATTAGACAAAGAAAGTATACACCCCCCCCCGAAAAATTTGTCAAGTAATTTTATATAATTTATTGAAATTTTAATTTTTTTGTTACGAATACTTTAAAAAATAAAAAAAACTTCGATATTGACGATATCGAAGTCATTTTGGCAGGGGTGGAGGGATTTGAACCCCCGAATGACGGAGTCAGAGTCCGTTGCCTTACCGCTTGGCGACGCCCCTAAATTTTTTACCGTTTAATTTTATCAATATTCTAAAAAAAAGTAAAGCGTTTTTTATTAGTTGGCGAAATTTTCCGTTTATGAATAAAAGCGAATATCGGCGTTTTTTTGATAAGTTGCAGTTGTATTCACTTATACGGGGTAGGGTACAAAGTTCATATTCCCGTCATACTGAGCAGGCTTGCAAAGCCTGTCGAAGTATCTGAAAAAGATTCTTCGTTCGCTTTGCGAACTTCAGAATGACAGGTTTTGGAAAAGTAGATTTTTCGCTACGCTCAGAATGGCAATGGCGTATTAGATTCTTCGCTACGCTCAGAATGACAGGAAAGGAATGTAAAAAAGGACAGGATATAAAAATTATTAAAACCTTGTTATTCTGAGACGGGTTTACTTGACGGGCTTGCTAAGAATCTAAAACGGTGGCTTAAAATGATAGGTAGAGTGTTCGGAATGACGAGAAAAAGAAATTATTATTAAAAAATTCACGAAAATATTTTGCAAAGCAAAAGATTTTCGTGAAAAAGGAGAAATCAACGGAAAAATCTTGCATTTTGTTTTTGACAAAGTGCTGACAAAAAGTTGCGTTTTGACGCTGTCATACTGAGCAGGCTTGCAAAGCCTGTCGTTTCCCCGTGTCATATTGAGCAGGCTTGTAAAGCCTGTCGAAGTATCTAAAAAAGATTCTTCGTTCGCAAATGCGAACTCAGAATGACAGGCTTTGGAAAAGTAGATTCTTCGCTAACGCTCAGAATGACATGTAGAGTACCTAGAATGACAGGGAAAAGAAGAATAACGGGGGCTATGTCATACTGAGCAGGCGAGCGTGGCGAGCCTGTCGAAGTATCTAAAAATGTAGTTGTTGTGGTGAGTAATAACCGAATGGTAAAATTATTTTTTTATTTTGCTTGACGGTGTATTTGCTTTGTGGTAAAATGTAATAAAAATTATCGTTTTTAAGGAGTTTTTTATGAAAAAGGAATATTTTGAATGGGTTCATTCTTGGTGTGATTGCACTACTAAAAACGATTTGCCAAGAATTTTGCTTGTCGGCGACTCCATTACTTACGGATACAACGAAAAGGTAAGGGAACTTTTGAAGGGTGTTTGCTACGTGGATTATATCGCTACTTCTTACGCTATCGATAGTAAAATATACAATATTTTGATTGAAAATTTCATTAAGGACAGTAATTACGCTTTAATTCATTTTAATCACGGCTTGCACGGAATACATATGACGAAAAGAACGTATAAAAGCCGTATGAAAAAACTGCTTAAAAAGATTAAAACAAACGTGGTTTTGGCAACTTCCACAGTAGTTTATAAGGCAGGAAATAAAAAGTTGGATTCTAAATGGAATCGTCGTCTTGAAGAACGCAATTCGTCGGTAAAAGAACTTGCCGAAGAATTAGGTTTTAAGGTTGACGATTTGTATTCGGTAAGCCTTTCCGTTCCCAAAGAGTATAGAGCGGACGACGGCACTCATTATATGACCGACGGCTATTTGCTTTTGGCGGAAGCGGTCGTAAAAAGCGTTAAAAATTCTTTAAATAAATAAAACGGCAGCCGTTCTAAAATAAGGACGGCTGTATTTTTATATTTACCTATAACAGGTGCCTTTTGCTACGATATGCAAAAAATATATAGTAGTGCTATTAAATATAATTTACTATTTTTTATTTTTATTGTAAAATAATACGGTAATTACGTCAGTAGGTGTTTTTTATGGAAGATAATAAAAATAATAAATTTTGTTTTTGCAGTGCAGACGGGGGAACGGCTTATACCTTAACTTCGCTTTTGCCGTATTTTTTATCCTTTTTGGTTACGCTGGTTTTTAGCGTGGTCGGTAAAATCGGTGGAACTACGCACACTTTCGTGTTGCTGTTTGCGGCTCAGTTTGCGCAACTGCTCATTATATTTTTGCTTTTAAAAAAGAAAAACGCAGGTTTAAAACCCCTTAACCTAAAAAAATTCGATTACAAATATATATTTTTGATTATAGGTTTATCGTACGGAATGATTTTTTGCTTGGGGTACCTGAACGAACTTTTTATTTCTTTGATAGAATCCGCAGGCGGTTCGTATAATAATGTAACCGTGCCGCATTACGGTGCGTTTCAAATAGTATTATCCTATATAGTGCTTGCCGTTTTGCCGCCGATTTTTGAAGAATGTATTTTCAGGGGCGTTATGCTTTCGGGGCTTTCGGGAATGAAAATGGCGTACAAAGTTTTGCTTATCGGCGGTTTGTTTGCGCTTTATCACCAAAACCCTGCGCAAACGGTTTACCCGTTTATAACGGGTTGTGTTTTTGCGTTGATAACGGTAAAATCGGGCAGTACGTTGCCTGCTATAATAATGCACCTTATCAACAATATGTTCGTGGTAACCGCCGCTTGCTTTTTCCCGACCGTAGAGTTTTATAACTTATTCACTATAATTTCGGGCGGAATAGTGTTCGCAGTTTGTTTTGCGGCGTTGTTAATTTCAAAATCCAAGCAAGCCGACGCTATCGGGTATTCGGTAAAAGACTTTTTTGTTTTTGCAAGTTTCGGTATGGCGGTAAACGCAATATTGTGGGTGGTGGCGTTGATATGATGAAAATAAATATAGTCGCCGTCGGAAAAGTTAAAGAAAAGTATTTTGCCGACGGCATAACCGAATATATAAAAAGGCTTACAAGGTTTGCCACGGTAAAAGTTACCGAAATTAAAGAAGAACTTTTGCTTAAAGACGGCGAAGCCGAAAAAAAACTTACTATCGAAAGGGAAGGCGAAAGAATTTTACCCGAATTAAAGGGGTACGTATTTGCGCTTGCAGTCGAAGGAAAGAAGGTTTCGAGCGAAAAATTTTCCGAAAAACTTGCCGAACTAAAAAATTCGGGAACGGGGGAAATTACCTTCGTTATCGGCGGTTCGTACGGGCTTTCGGACAGTGTGAAAAAGAAAGCCGACATATTACTCTCTTTTTCGGATATGACTTTTCCGCACACTTTGATGCGGCTCATATTGACCGAGCAGTTATATAGGGCGTTTATGATAGACGCAGGTTCTTCCTATCACAAATAAATTTATTATATCGTAAAATGCAATATGGACGTTTTGGAAGAAATATATTCGTTTTACGATTTATTCGACGGCGAAAAGGGCAGCATAGGCAACAGCGAAAACGGAAAATTCATACCGTATTTCCGTACGGGGAGCGGGGAACTTTCTATTATTATACAATATTGTATACACGCAAGGGAATATATAACTTCGTATCTTGCGTTGGAACACATAAAGCGTTATAAAAATTTCGATATCGGCGCAAGGCTGTATTTTATACCCGTAACTAATCCTGACGGGGTTGAAATCGCACTCTATAAAAATCCGTTTTACAAAGCGAACGCAAACGGGGTTGATTTGAACGTGAATTTCGATGCAAAGTGGGGTAGCGGTATTTATAACAAGAAAACCGCAGGGAGTTCGGACTATATCGGAGAATATCCTTTTTCGGCGGCGGAAAGTAGGTGTTTAAGGGATTTTACTTTAAAAATTAAGCCGAATATGACTATAAGTTATCACAGTAAGGGCGAAGAAATTTATTTTTATTTTAACCAAAAGGAAAATTATGATAGGGATAAACGCATAGCCGAAGCAATCGCAAAACAAACGGGGTATAAAATAGTAACTCTGATAGGCAGCGTCGGCGGCTATAAAGACTGGTGCGTGGAAAAGTTGGGTATACCGTCGGTTACGATAGAAGTCGGGCGGAACGAATTAAACCACCCCATAAGCAAAAAATATTTACCCGAAATTTTTGAAAAGAATAAAGACGTGCCGACGGCGGCGGTAACGGCGGTTAAAAATTCACTTGGAGAAATGTAGTGGAAAAAGATAAAACGTATTATATGAATCAGGCTATAAAGCAAGCCGAAAAGGGACGAGCCTTAGACGAAGTTCCCGTCGGTGCGGTTATAGTTTTAAACGGGCGGATAATAGCAAGGGCATGCAATAAAAAAGAAACGCTTAACCTTTGTACGGCACACGCCGAAATACTTGCGATTGAAAAAGCCGAAAAGAAATTAAAAACCTGGCATTTGGACGACGCCGAAATGTACGTTACCTTAGAACCTTGCCCTATGTGCGCAGGGGCTATAACGGGTGCAAGAATAAAAAAAGTTTATTTCGGGGCGTACGAACCCAAAAGCGGTAGCGCAGTAAGTAAATTTCCCCTTTTAACCGAGAGCGGATTAAACCATAAAACCGAGTTCGAAGGCGGAATTTTGGGAGAAAAGTGTTCTTTACTAATTAAAAATTATTTTAAAAATAAAAGACAAGGGCAAATCGATTGACTATTTTTTTAATTTGTCTTATTATAAATATAACAAAACATTATATACTAAAGCGAGGTTGTTTTTTATAATGATTACACACGGCAACGAAATCGAATTATTTGCAGGTAACTCAAACAAAGCGCTTGCGGAAGCGATTGCTAAGCAACTCAAAATGAAATTGAGCGAAATAGAAGTAGGCACTTTCAGCGACGGCGAAATAAGCGTTCACCTTTGCGAAACGGTAAGGGGTAAGGACGTGTTCCTTATTCAATCTACTTGTGCGCCTGTAAATAACAATTTAATGGAACTACTTATAATGATTGACGCTGCAAGGAGAGCGTCGGCAGGCAGAATAACCGCAGTTATTCCTTACTTCGGTTATGCAAGGCAAGATAGAAAAGCCCGTTCAAGGGACCCTATCACAGCAAAACTCGTTGCCGATATTTTAACCAGCGCAGGCGCTGACAGGATTCTTACGATGGACCTTCACGCATCGCAAATTCAAGGCTTTTTCGATATCCCTGTAGACCATCTTTTGGGTTCGTCGATTTTAAGCGATTATTATAAAAAGAAAGTTACCGAAGACTGGGTTGTCGTTTCGCCCGACGTTGGCAGCGTTGGCAGGGCAAGAAATTTTGCTTCTAAAATAAATTGTTCTTTGGCTATCGTAGACAAGCGTCGTCCTAAAGCGAACGCTATCGAAGTTATGAACGTTATAGGTAACGTAGAAGGCAAAACCTGCCTTATGTTAGACGATATGATAGACACCGCAGGCACGATTTGTCAAGGTGCGGAAGCGCTTATGAAGAACGGCGCTAAAGAAGTTTACGCTTGTTGTACGCACGGCGTTTTAAGCGGACCTGCTTTGGATAGGCTTAACGCTTCGCCCATAAAAGAAATAGCGGTTTTGGATACGATTGACCTTTCGGATAAGGTTGCCGCTTGCCCGAAACTTAAAATTCTTTCGGTTGCCAAACTTTTTGCGGCGGCTATCGACAAGATATATTCCGACAGTTCGCTTTCGGAAATTTACGAAGATTAACAAAAGAAAGCCGTTTAACTTAAACGGCTTTTTATTTGCTTGGTGATATTATGAAGATAATTGTCGGTCTCGGTAACCCCGATGAAAAGTATAAGCGCACTTACCACAATTTGGGGTTTATAGCGGCTGAGGACGCCGCTATCGAATTAGGTGCGCAATTCAAAAAGAAAAGTTGCAAGGCGCTTATTGCCGAAACTTTTTATAACGGCGAAAAAATAATTATAGCAAAGCCGCAAACGTATATGAATTTAAGCGGCGAAAGCGTTAGGGAACTTGTTTCTTACTATAAAGCAGACCTTTCCGATTTAATAGTATTATACGACGATTTCGATTTGCCTAAGGGTAGCGTTAGGATAAGAAAGGGAGGTTCCGCAGGTACGCATAACGGAATGCGCAATATCGTAAAAGAACTCGGCGATACTCGGTTCGCACGCATACGTATAGGCTTTAACGGCGGCGAAGGTATGGAACTTATAGATTACGTTTTATCGGGAATAAGTAAGGAAGATTATCCTATTTACGCCCAAGCGACGCACAGCGCAGGGCTTGCCGCTGCGGAATGGGCAAAAGGCGAAAAATTAGATAACGTAATGCAAAAATACAACGTTAAAAAGTAACTTTATTAAGGATTTTTAACGCAGGTAAATATATGCTTGAAAAATTTTTAAAACCCGAACTTTTAGGCGGCGGCGTCGCAGACGCCGTCGAAAGTATCCGCCAAGGCGTGCCTTCGGCGGTTTTTAACGTATCTTTTCCGCATAAATGCCATATAGTTTCGGCGTTGGGTTGCCCCGTATTGTATGTGGTAAAGGACGTTTTGACCATCGATAAGGCTAAGGCGGAAATTGAAAGTCTTTCGGGCGCAAAAGTCGCAGCGTTATATCCGAAAGACGACGTTTTATTATATAAAAAAGCGTTTTCCAAACACGGTTTATATAAAAGATTGAACGGGCTGTACGATATGCAACGGGGCGCAAGCGTTACCGTTACCACTTTTGAAGCGATTTTTCAGTTATTTCCTAAAAATTTAGGGATAATTTCGCTTAAAAAAGGTCAAGTTATAGAACCGCAAGAAGTCGTAAAATCATTAGTAAAACTCGGCTATAACAGGGAAGAAATCGTTTCGGGCGAAGGTAGTTTTTCTTTAAGGGGGGATATTTTGGAAGTATTCCCTATAAACTGCAAAAATCCGTTAAGGATAGACTTTTTCGGGGACGAAATAGAAAATATAAAGGAATACGACCTTTCCACCAGGGATAAAATAAGATACGTCGATAATTTGGAAATTTTGACCGCTACCGACGTTATTATAGACGAATCTGAAGTAAATTCGCTTGTCAAAGAAATAAAATCTTATTCAGGGCAATGCAAAAATGCCGACGCTTACGCACGTATCCAAAATATTTCCAGGGAACTTATAGATTCCCTTGAATCGAATACCGAAATCGGCGGATTTTCGGTGCTGATGCCCTTGCTTAAAAACACCAGCGGTAACGTTTTGGACTTTATGCCCGACGATACCGTAGTTATTTTCGACGAATGTAAACAACTTTCGGACGGGCTTGAACTTATACTTAAAGAACATAAAGAAAGGTGTAAAAATCTTATACTTAACGGCGAAGCGTTCGGGTTTTCGTATTATCAGTTTTCGGACGAGCAGGAAGTCATTGCCAACTTAATTACGAAACGGACGGGTGCGCTTCAAACGCTTACTACCGCTATAACTTTTTTTAATCCGTTAAAAACGTTTACGTTGCGTTGCGGAACGGTCGCACGCTATCAAATGAAGTTTAACGAGTTTTTGCAAGACGTCAACAACTGGCTGTTTTCGGGTTACCGCATACTTGTCGTTTGCGATACCCCCGAACGGGCGAAAAAAATGAACTTCGATTTGTCGGATAACGGCATAGCGTCGTCTATCGATACGGATAACCCTTCTTTTACGGGCGTTGCGATAGTAAACGGCGTTCTTGAAAACGGGTTTATTTATCACGAAAATAAAATAGCGGTAATAGGCAGCGGAGATTTGTACGCAAGGAAGCCCGCCGAAAAGAAGTTAAAAAAGAAGAAAAACGAATTTTTCTCCGCTCCCGAAGCAGGGGATTACGCCGTTCACGAAATTCACGGTATCGGTGTCGTGCGAGGAACTAAAAGAATATCCACTACCGAAGGCACGAAAGACTATATTGCGGTGGAATATTCGGGTGGAGACGTTTTATACGTTCCCGTCGAACAAATGGACGTATTATCCCGTTACTTGGGCGGTGAAAAAAAGCCTTCGCTTTCAAAAATCGGCGGAAAAGATTTCGAACGTGTGAAAGAACGGGTAAAAGCCTCGCTCAAAGCAATGAGCGTAGACCTTAAAAAACTTTATTCCGAACGGTCGGAAAAGGTAGGGTTTGTTTTTACCGAAGATTCCGAAATGCAGGAAGTTTTTGAAAACGGATTTCCTTACGAACTTACCGACGACCAAAAACAGGCTTCGCAAGAAATTATGGAAGATATGTGTTCCGCAAAGGTTATGGACAGGCTTGTTTGCGGCGATGTAGGCTACGGCAAAACCGAAGTCGCTTTCAGGGCTGTTTTCAGGGCGATAGTTTCGGGCAAACAGGCTGCGCTTTTAGCGCCCACGACAGTGCTTGCCGAACAGCATTTCAATACGGCGGTGGAGCGGTTTAAAAATTTCGGCGTAAATATCGCAGTGTTAAACCGTTTCAAAACGGATAAGGAACAAACTAATATTTTAAAAAGCCTTAAGGAAGGCAAAATTGATTTTATTATAGGCACGCACAGACTGTTAGGTTCCGACGTGGCGTTTAAAGATTTAGGACTTTTGGTTCTTGACGAAGAACAGCGTTTCGGCGTAGAACATAAGGAAAAAATCAAACTTTTAAAAAACAACGTGGATACTTTAACTCTTTCGGCAACGCCCATACCCCGAACTTTGCATATGTCGCTTTCGGGCATAAGGGATATAAGCACCATAAACACGCCGCCTAAAGAAAGGTTGCCCGTGCAAACTTACGTAACCGAAGAAACCGATGCGCTTATAAAAGACGCCGTTACCAGGGAAATAAACAGGGGCGGTCAAGCGTTTATCTTGTATAACAGGGTGGAAAGCATAAACGGCTTTGCAAAAAAGATGAAAGAACTTCTCCCCGACGTGCGTTTTACGGTTGCGCACGGAAGAATGGACGAAAGGTCGCTTGAAAATGCGATAATGACTTTTTACGCAGGCGAAACCGACGCATTGATTTCTACCACGATAATCGAAAACGGTATAGATTTACCCAAAGCGAATACTATAATCGTTATCGACGCCGATAGGCTCGGGCTTTCGACCTTGTATCAATTAAAAGGCAGGGTTGGCAGAAGTAATCGTCTTGCGCACGCATACTTTACCTTCAAAAGAGAAAAGGTTTTAAGCGAAACGGCATATAAACGGTTGACTGCGATAATGGAATTTACCGAAATGGGCAGCGGCATAAAAATCGCAATGCGTGATTTGGAAATCAGGGGCGCAGGCAACGTTTTGGGTAGAGAGCAACACGGGCATATGGATAAAGTCGGGTACGAACTGTACACCAAACTTTTAAAAGAAGAAATGGGTGAACAGTTGCCGACCGTCGCCGAACTGGATATAAGGGTTTCGGCATATATCCCCGAAGATTATATATCTTCGTCGTCGGGTAGAATGGACGCTTATAAGGAGATTGCGGAAATCGCTTCGGACGAGGACGAACAAAGGGTAGTTTCTTCGCTTACCGACCTTTACGGAGAGTTGCCTATGGAAGTCGAAGATTTAATCACTATTGCGTCGGTAAAGCGTATGGCGGCTACCTTCGGCGCAACCGAAATTACGGTAAAAGGCGGTCAGGGCGAAATTGTTTTTCCTTCGCTGGAAGCCTTTAATAACGGCAAACTCGTGTCGGGCGTGGAAAAATTCAAGTCGGTTTGCAAGTTGAATCTTTCCGTTAAACCTATCGTGGAATTTTATTCGATTGATAAAACTAACGGGGAAATTCTTAAAAATATGTCGGAATTTTTAAAATTTTCAATAAAATTGCAATAGCGTTTTCAAAAAATGTTAAAAAACTATTGCAAAATTTATTCGAATGTATTATAATCAATAAGTATACTGAAAAATTATATACTCATAGGAGAATGTACGTGAAAAAGAAGTTTTTGAGTTTTGTTGCGGCTGTCCTTGCGTTTTGCGTAAGTGCGTCGTTGTTTACCGGGTGCGACCTTATTACGGTCGATAACCAAAAGGATATGAATTTGGTGGTTGCTGAAGTTTCAATCAGTGAAGACGCTCCTACCGAAAAGATTTATAAGAAAGACCTTGTCGTTTTGTATATGAACTACGGTTATTATTACGTTCAAAGTTACGGCTACACTATGAAGCAAACCTTTGAAATGTTGATGAATAACTTAGTAAACAACGTTTTGTTGGTGCAAAACGCAGTCGAAGAATTTTCGAAAGACGGTTATAAAGGCGATAAGTACGATTTGACTAATTATCTTGACGAAAACGAAATAATCGAAGCGACGTATCTTACCAACAAGTCTTTTAACGACCTTATCGAAAGTTATAAGGACGAAGCCACCGACGAAAAGGAAACCGAAACCGCAACGGGCGAAACTAGAACGGTTCCTACGGGCGCAACTAATTACGCCGAAGAATACGAAGGCATCGATGAGTTTTGGAAGGGATATTTGGTAGAACACCCCGAAGCCGACGAAAGCATAAAGGAAACGGAATACTTCAAGGATTATAACTCTAATCCTGATAGTTTTTTGGGTAAAGGTATAGTAACCGGTTTCGACAATGACTTCAAAACTACCGATATTAAAACTAAAAAGGCTTATTTGCAAGTTCTTAAAGCACTTGACGTAAACGGGCTTATCGGTAGCGATTTCGATTATAAGAAGGATTCTATTTACGATACCGAATATTACAAAAACACCCTTGAAAATCAATATCAAACGGTGCTTTTGGAAAAATACGAAAAAATGCTTAAAAAACAAATCCTTTCAAATGTTGATTATTCCAACCTTGAAGCAAGATACGTAGAATTATACAATGCGCAAAAGGATAAGAGCCCAACCGATTACGATACATTGCTTTCGGGCGCATCGGCAACCGAACCTATCCTTTATAATAAGGATTTAACCGATTACGGCTTCGTTTACAATTTATTGCTTGGTATCAACGAAACTCAGGAAAGTCAAATAACCGCATTAAAAGCGGAAAGAACCGCAGGTAAGATTACCGAAGCGCAATATGCTCAAAAAAGAAGCGAAATTCTTAAGGGTACTACCGTAAAAGATTTGCGTTCTTCTTGGATAACTTCGGGTTACGATTTCGATTATACTACTAAAACGTTTACGGGCGATTACGCAATAGCGAAAAATGCGCTTCCGTTCAAAGGCGAAGTAAAATGGCTTAACGAATCCGAAAAAGATAACGAAGATTACGAAGCAAAATACACCGCAAAAAGTGATGTATATACTGTAAATGATTTTGTTGAATTTATGGACGAATACCTTTACGGTTCAAGCCAAACGGGCGTAGACTCTGCTTGGTATAAAAAGGTTTCGGCAACAAGTAAACCCGACGATTACGAAAATAAGATTAACGAATTGTTGTTTGCGTTCTCTACCGATTCGGGTTCGCTTAACACCTACAAAGGTTATTTGGTAAAATCTAAGGTTATATTAGGCGCAAGCGAAACTTATGTTCAAGAGTTCGCTGACGCTTCCAGAGAAGTTATCAATATGGCTGACGGAAGTTATATCATCGTTGAAACCGATTACGGTTATCATATAATATTCAAGTCGCAAAAAATTTCTTCCGATTTGAATTGTACAACGCTTGACGCTTATTTGGACGCAAATTCAAACGGAATAGAAAAAACGAGTACTTGGAGAGAATATTACGAAAAGATGATTGAAGATATCGACGCTTGGGCGGAAGATAACGACACCGACTTCTACTTGTATCAATTACAGCAATCGTACTGCGCAAACGTGCTCGATACCAAGTTGAACGAATTGCAAACCGAAATCATTTGCAAATATAAGGAATACGACGAAGAAAATAAAGAATACGGCGATTACAGCAGTAAATACGTAAAACTTTATACGAATAGATATTCCGAATATTTGATTGAAGAATAATGAAGGAAAAGGGGTAAATCGCATAGCGTTTTACCCCTTAATTTTTAGATTATGATACTTTATTTCGATACGGAAACGACGGGTTTAAAACCGGGCAAAATATGCCAACTTTCTTACATGATGCAAAGCGGGGAGACCGTAACCCCTAAAAACTTTTTTTTCAAGGTCGGTTACATAGAACCTTCCGCAGTCGCTATTCACGGCTTTACGCCTGAAATTTTGGAAGAACTTAGCGGCGGAAAGGTTTTTGAAGATTTTGCCGAAGAAATTAAAAAAGATTTTAGTTCCGCTGATTTGATAGTTGCGCATAATTTTGATTTCGACCGTATGTTTATGAGTGCGGAGTTTTCCGCCATACCCGATAATTTTACGTACAAGCAAAGTTTTTGCTCTATGAAAAAGTTTACGCCGATATGCAAATTATTGCGTTCGGACAACGTGCGGTTTAAGTATCCCAAACTTTCCGAACTTTGCGAATTTTTCGATATATATCCTTACGATATCAGTAAAACTATGGCAAATTTGTACGGCGTTGCGAAAGGTGCGCACGACGCAAGGTACGATACCGTTGCGCTTTACCTTGCCGTAAATAAAGGCGTAAATTATTTTGAAGAACTGCAAGAAGCGATTAAGTAACTTACGGAGCGTTTTAGTATGAAAGTAGATTTTTTTACGGTATTTATAACCGTTTTAACACTCGTGGTTTTGGCGGTGCCCGGGTTTGTTTTAAAAAAATGCAATATTTTAGCGGATAACGCTACCAAAGTTTTAACTTCGGTTTTGCTTTTTATTGCGCAACCGTTTTTAACTTTTATGAGTTTTCAAAAGACTGAATACCATTCGTCTATTTTATTAAATATGTTGATAATGGCAGGGCTTACTTTAGCCGTGCATTTAATAATGGTTCTTATCGTGCTGTTGATTTTCGGCAAAAAGGGCGGCGAGAACGAAAAAATAAGGGTGGTTCGCTTTGCTTCGGTTTTCGGTAACTGCGGCTTTTTGGGCTTTCCGTTTTTACAGTCTATGTTCCCGGGTAAAGGCGAAATTTTAATTTACGGCGCAGTTATCGTCGCAGTGTTCAATCTTTTAAGTTGGACTGTCGGCATATATCTTATAACGGGGGATAAAAAGTTCGTAAGTTTCAAAAAAGCGGTGTTAAATCCGCCGTTTATAGCCTTGCTTATAAGCCTGCCGTTATTTATGATTTTGAAAAAACCGTTATCTTCGATAGGCGCAAGCGGAACGGCTTTGAATACGGTGTTTTCCAAACTTTCGTCAAGTTTGAATTTGCTTGCGGATATGGTAACGCCGCTTTCTATGACTATTTTAGGTATACGACTTGCGGAAATGGACGTAAAACAAGTGTTTACAAACAAACCCGTTTACGCATCGAGCGTTTTAAAACTTGTCGTAATGCCTTTTATAGCGTTCGGGATAGTGTGCCTTTTGCCTTCGCTGGATATAGAAGTAAGGGTAACGCTGTTTTTTATAATGTCAATGCCTACGGCAACGCAAACCCTGTTATTTTCCGAACAGTATGGCGGAGAGCCTTACACTGCGTCGTCGGCGGTGTTGCTTAACACGGTGCTTTGTATTTTAACAATACCGCTTATGAGTTTGCTCTTGACGATAATAATGTAAGTACGAAGTATTTTTAATCGTTATGGCGGTGCGGTTGCAAATAGATTCTTCACTTCGTTCAGAATGACAGGAAAAAGTTAGAATGACAGGTAGAAAGAAAAATAAAGAATTCGCTAAAAGATTTTGCTTTAGCAAAAGATTTTAGCGAAAAAGGAGAAACCAACTGTAAAGTTTTGCACTTTGGATTTTGCCAAAGTGCTGACGAAAAGTTGTGTTTCGACGAGTCACGCTGAGCCCTGCCCCGTAGCCCTACTTACGAAGCGTCTAAAAAAGTAGATTCTTCGTTCGCTATTGCGAACTCAGAATGACAATATCATTGTTATACTGAGCAGGCGAGTACAGCAAGCCCCTCCTGTCATACTGAGCAGGTTTGCTTGGCAAACCTGTCGAAGTATCTAAAAAGTAGATTCTTTGTATGTTCGCTAAAGCCGAACATACTCAAGAATGACAAAAAAGTGATTTAGAATGAGTGGAAATGTTGAAATTACAGGGCGGGAAAATAAGTTAAAGAAAATTGTAAAAACAACCAAAAAACGAATAAAACACAAAAAAAGGTAAAAACGCTTGCAATTCTTCGGGGGGGGGTATAATGTAACTAATTGAGAGAATAAATGAGAAAATTTATGAAAAAAATTACTACTTGCCGTACTAACGGCAACACTAGTGCTAAGCCTAGTATGTTTTGCAGGCTGTGAAAAATCGTCTAATAATGAATCGTCTAACGGCGAAAGATCGTCGCACACTCATACGTTAAGCGACTGGATAATAGACGAACAATCTTCTTGCGGAAAAACGGGACTAAAGCATAAAGAATGTACAGTTTGTAATGCAATTTTACAATTT
>CAZMOQ010000008.1:0-19350 GCA_964568155.1 uncultured Clostridia bacterium
ACTATACGTAAGTTCTTTGCTGAACACCCCGAAAAGTTCGACCCGAGAGAATATCTTAAACCTGCAAGAGCAAACATCAAAGAAATCGTAAGACATAAACTTGTAAACGTTCTCGGTTGCGCAGGCAAAGCAGACGAATGTAAATAATTATAAAAAATTCAACGTAAAAAAAGCAACTTACACAAGTTGCTTTTTTCTATTTTCGTTATTTTACATAAATCATAAGCGAAATACTTTATACTTCTCTTTCAAAAAAGCCTTTAAATTCTACGGGGTTCTTTGCCGTCGGTTTTATCTTACCGAAAATTACGTTTACGGCGGCTTTTTGGCTTTCGTCGGTATAAGAGAACGTATTTATATATTCTTTCAAATAAGGCATATCGTATAGTTTATACGGGTCCCCGAAAGACGTAAACACAAACTTAGGATGTTGCAACACATACCCTCGCCACATTACCATAATATTATTCCAACCTATACGCAAACTACCGCCGTGATAATCCCTAGAACTCATTTTGCAATTCATTAAAACGGCGGAATAATCGCTTAAAATTTCTTGCAAAACTTTATGCTTCGGGTTAGTCATACAATCTACGGAATACCCCATTGCTTCAAGTTCTTTCTTCATAACGTCAAATTCGTTTCCCGTAGGCAATTTATGAAAGAAAGGTTCAACCATATTTATCATCAAAATCTTTGATTTTGCAGGAATTTTCAACGGCAATATATTGTTAAAATCACGCACTATTTTTATGCTTTTGTTTGCTATTTCCTGAGAAATCGACGTTAATTCTTGCTTGGTATAAGTTTCTTTTAAGGTATGTTTTTGTCCACCTAGTATTTTAACTTTTTCTTTAAGTTTCAACACTCTTTTTACGGCGTCAAGCAAACGTTCTTTACTGATTTCGCCCGACTTAACCGCATTTAACAACATATCGAAATCGGTCGGTTCGGGAAAAAGGACCATATCTCCACCCGCATTTATAAATTGAACGGCAAGTTGTTTTAAATCTTTTACCATTGCGGCAACGCCGACCATACTCATTGCGTCGGAAACGATACAACCGTCAAAACCGAGTTCGCCCTTCAAAAAATCCGTCATAATACTACGGCTTAAAACGGCGGGCAACGGTCCGCATTCGTCGTATTCCGTTTGCACGCAAGGCAGGGCGCAATGCCCCATCATAATGGAACTTATCCCTGATTTTATAAATTCTTTATACACGTACCCGTAGGTAGCCATCCATTTTTCTTTGGGTAAAGAATTAATTGTGGTAACGAAATGAGAATTTCTATCGTCGATTCCTTGTCCCGGGAAATGCTTTGCGCAAGCGACCATATTGTTATTATATTCAAGTCCCCTAACCATAGCGCCGGCAATTTTAACGACTTCTTTCGGGTCGTCGGAAATTGACCTTACGTTACTTTCAGGGCTTTGAAAATTATAATTTATATCAACCACAGGCGAATACGTCCAGTGAACACCGTTTTCCCTGCAAATACTGCCGACGATTTTACCCGCTTTTTCTATCAATTTTTCATCGTCGCAAGCGCCCCAAGCCATAGGCAACGGTAAATATCCCGTATCGAGTATAGCGGTTTCGGGGCCGTGTTCGATATCGCTTGCAACTATTACCGGGACTTTTGCATATTTGTTAACCATATCGGTATACAATTTTATTTTCTCGGCAGTCATACCCGTCAAGAAAATTCCGCCCGGCTTTATTTTGCTGACTATTTTTTCAACTTCTTCAGGCGAATCTTTATCGTATATATCGTAACACAAAACCTGTCCGACTAAATCTTCCAAAGATAAACCGTTGATAATTTCATCTATATTCATGCTTTTTTAAACTCCTTTTCAAGTAATTCGTTTAACACGTTATACATTACGTTATATCCTTTCACATGCGGATGCAACATATCGCCGAATGTGTAATCAAGCATAGTAATCCCGTCCGATTTAGTCATTTTCGAATGATAATCGACGTAAACCAAGTTTTCCTTTTCGCATATACTTTTTATCAATACATTCATTCGCAAGATAAGTTCGCTTCTAAAATCGGAAGTTCCTAGCGGCAAAACCGACGCCAACCAAATTTTTATATTATTTTCCTTTGCCGATTTTACGATACAAGTTAAATTTTTATTCATTTCCGATAAAAACGAACTTTTATCTTCTTCCGTAATTTCTTTGCCGCTTTCCATTTTTTGATAAAGCGGATAAGTATCGTTAATCCCTGCCGCAACTATGCAAAGTTTAGGCTGCAAATCAATGCAATCTTGCTTAAATCTACCGACTAGTTCGGATAATTTTTCGCCGCCTATCCCCCTGTTGATTACCCTTCCGTAATTTGAAAAATAACTTGAAGTTTCCCAACCTTCGGTTATGGAATCGCCTATAAACAAAATATCTACGGGCAACTTATTCATTACGATTTGAGTGTTTTTCCTGTTAAATTCTTCCCTTCTTCCTTGATGTTTTAAGAACGAATCGGGTTCGGGATAATATTCGGCAATATATTTTTGAAACAAATTTTCATCGACTACAAAATTACTCATATTCTTTAATTTTTACAATTCTTTCTTCCTTACGGCTTGCTTCCGCAGCGTAAACGATTCTGTGTCCGTTTATGGAATCGCTTATCTTCGTGATAGAAACCGAATCGCCTTCCCCTGCGAAAAATCTTACGGCGTCGTACATTAAAGCGTAATCCCCGCCTGCGTGACCGCTATACATAGCGTTGCTTATAATTTGATTCGACACGTCGATTTCTTTTTCTCTTTCGGTAAATACGCCTTCGCTACGGTCAAAAGTTATCAACTTAAACTTGCCTTCTTCGATATAACCTACTATTTCGCCCTTATTGCCGACTATATGTATCCATCTACCCGCTTTGGATGCAGCGCCTACCATATTTAAGGTTGCAACGGAACCATTTTCAAAAATAACGCTTACGCTTTGCCTGTCAACGATATCTCCGCCACTGTTGTAAGCGCATTTACCGTAGGTATTAGTTTTCAAATATTCTGCTTTTTCTTCTTTAGTGATTTCGTCTAAAGGTTTATTCATTCCTGCCCAAGTTTGGAATGGCATAGAATCGAATTCCAAATGTATTTTTTGCGCCGAATAAAGACAGGTTCCGTTATGCGGACATTGATAGCAATATTCGGTTGCGCCCTTAGGTGCGTTTTGAGGGATAAACAAGCCCCTTACGCCGAAACTTGAAACTTTTTCGGGCACGGTTGCGTTATTCAACCAACACATTAAATCGGTATCGTGGCAACACTTTGCAAGAAGAAATCCCGAACCGCATTTTGCTTCGCTATTCCACTTTCCACGAACGTAAGAATCTATAAAATGAGCGATTCCTACGTGTTCGTTCATTTCGATACTGGTAATATCGCCTATAACGCCTTGATTTATAAGTTCCTTTATAGTCCTATAAAACGGCGTATACCTTAAAACGTGACAAATAAGAATATTTACGTTCTTTTCATTTGCGGCGTTTTCGATACCCTTTAATTCGTCGTAATTTGCGGTAATCGGCTTTTCCAAAATCAAATTATATCCGGCGTTTATAAGTTTTATTGCGGTTTCGTAATGCATTTCATCCATAGTCGCATCTATAACGAAATCACATTCTATGCCGGCATTTATAAAATCGTCCAAACTTAAAAAAGCCATATCTTTATCAACTTTATACTTTTCGGCAACTTCTTTAAGTCTAAATTCATTTACGTCTATTACCGAAATTATTTTCAATTCATCGGGGCGTTGTAACGAATAATCGGAATAAACCTGTCCCCTGTTGCCTGCGCCGACCAAAGCGGCTTTTAACTGTTTCATATACGTTCTCCTTATTTTTCAAAATGCAAATTTGAAATGCGTTTGCTTGTATTAAAACATTAGCAAAAATATGTAAGCACGAAGTATTTACAAATATTTTTGCGACCTGTTTCAAGTTTACAGCCGTGCGGACACGCACGGTAGAAACGTTAGTTTCAGTTTTGCTTCAGCAAAACTACTGTGTATATTATAATTTATCGTTGCAACATTTGCTAAAGCAAATTATTTGTAAAATTAAAAAATTTTACAAATCGTGCTAATGCACTTGCAACTTCTAAATTGAAATACGGCGCTCGCAAACCCTTGCAAGCAAGTTTGCTCGCTTGTATTATAACACAATTTTATTTTGCTTTCAATAATTTTTTTAATATTTTTTAACGTTTTTTATTTGTTTTGAAGGCAGGTATTTTACATACCCCGTCGGCGTAAATAAACTTATTCATCAAAACATCCACGCCCTTTTCCAAATCGTTACCCAAAACAAACGGACAATGCCCTAAAACTTCAACGTAATACTCGTAATCGGTATCGGTTAAAGTGCCTTTATAAAACTCTCTGAACATCATACCTTTACCCACCATTATAGCCCGTTCGCCGTAATGCGGATAAACGACGCTGTCGTCGGCAATTTCAAGCGTGCGTCCCGTTAATTCGGCAATGCGGCGTTGCAATAATTCCGCAGCGGAACACTCGTCTTTAGTAGGCGTTTGACCTAAAATTATTTTATAAGGTTTTTCGCCGTCCAAAACGATATCTATAAACATCGGTACGCCTTCGCCTATTCTATCAAGACCGATAAACGCCGCCGATTTGAAAAAAGCGTCGGCATAAACCCCGCCGTTATCGGGGAAATAATAATCCTCGTTCTTGTAAATCATTCTTAAAGGACATACTAATACTCTGTTTAGTTTTATCAAGTATTCTTGTTTTTCGGTTTCGCTTAAATTACTTTGATTAATTTTATCGATAGCGTCTTGGATAAGTTTCAAACACTCCGATAAAAAGTCAATCGGGTAATTTTTGGGATTGAAGAAATCCTTCATATCTTGGAACAGCGCAACGTGAAAACCGTTTTTAATTTTTTCGGCGAAAAAGTTTTCCATTTTGAATATGAAATCCAAAACGTTTTGCGAAACTATACCGTAATACGACGTAACGTATTCTTTTATTAAATCATCTACAGATAACGATAAATCCCAGTACAATTTCGATGCGACGTATGCTTTAATTTCCGAAAGCCAGTGCCTTTTTATATTGTATGCGGACTGATTAAACACGTAAGTCATTTTTATATCCGCATAAATTTTTAAATTTTCTTTAAGCACGCCAAAAGTAGGCATATACCAACAATAATCGCAATAATTATCGTTGTAATCCCAAAGCATAATATTAGACGTAAGTTTTGCCCAGCCAAGCAACTCTTTACGGGTTTTGGGTTTTTGCCTTTCGTCCGTCAAAGAATAGGTAAAGTCTGCGTCAATCGGGGCGTACCTTATATGTATACGCTTTGAAGGAATTACTCTTTCGGTAGGTATTTCCCCGTTAATCAGCGGCGGTTCAACCGTATTTTGATAGGCTAAAGTAACAACTTTAAAATCTACGTTCAAACCTTCTTCTTGCAACATTCTTTCGACTTCTTTTATAACGGCATTTAAAAATACTATCATAATACCCGTTTCGTTGCCGAGTTCGTTTCTACGCCGTTTGCATTTTTCGCATTGACAAATAGCGGTGCTGTCGTCCCACCTACCGAAAGGATAAAACTCGACTTCGGGGTCTTGTTTTATAAATTCGAACATAGTTTTAGCAGCGACTTTAACGACGCTTTCTTCCATACTATCGTCGATAAGATAGTCGTCGCCGACACCGTTAGAATAACACAAATCGTCTCCACCCATAGGACTTTTTATAAAAAATTCAGGATGAGTTTTCTCATATTTTTCTTTAGGAACATACCAAAGCGAATTATGCGGGTCGGGCACTCTCGTCGTCCACAATTTGGGGCTATTGAATTTTTCTTCCAAATTAGTGCAAGGATATCTAAATCTCATTCTGGCAAGATATTCGGCGTCGTTTATAGACGGACCGAAATACACCCTTTGGTCGAAATACGGAACCTTTACGATTTCTTTTTCGTCGATTACGATACTTTCGTTTTTAGGAACGCTTTCGCCGTCAAAAGTAAAATAACGGATATTTAAAAATCTTTCCAAAAATTCACGCACGCCGTAAAACAACCCATAGGAAGAATTTGCGTGAATATAAATATTACCGTTATTAAAAGCAATTCTAAAACCATCGTGCTTTAATATAGAATTATCGAAAGCGTCTATTATTTCTTTCGAACAAGCGTTATACCCTAACGATATATAATTATCGGTTTTTGTATTTACGGCAAAAGTAAACCCGCAGGATTTTTTTACGTAATTATTTAACTCGTCGGCGGCGAGAACAGTTCCTGCCGCCGATTTGTTATAAACAATCGAATATTTTTTACAATTTTTACTATTGATTATCATATTTTATACGGATAAACCGCACTCCTTCTTTCTAGTTGCTACCGAACGAATTTCGGTTTCGCCCAAACCTTTAATTCCGTGTGCGTCTACTATATTGAAAAACTCTATAGCATAGTCCTTTTTGCCTTCAGTATAATAAGAATCGTAGTTTCTTAAAATCATACGCATAGGCGTAATTTTAACTTCTTCAAGTTTATAAATCAAGCCGTTTTTCTCGTTTTCGGTAAGTTTGGAATCGTTTTCGATTTCCAACATTCCGTTATCTATGATTCTAACGATGCCTTCCAACCAGTTTACGGGGTTCGCATCGCTGGAAAGGAAAGAACCTGTCGGCTCGAATAACGCAACTTTAAGTTCGCCTTTATTGCGCTGCATAGTGTAGAAATTTTCATACGAAGAAATAACGTCCTTTACCGTTTGCGCAGCGGCGCCGTAATAAAGGTCAATATATTCGTTCATAAGTTCTTCCACGTTCCACCCCAAATTCCACATCAACTTGCTTGCTATATAACAACGCATATCGTCGTGCCATATTTTGCTTTGCGTGTACGAAGACTGAAACATACAATACTCAACGCCCATTTCGCTATATAACTTAGTATTTTCCTTTAGATAATTAAGGTTCGGGAAATACCAAAAATATTCAACGTAATTGCAAACGTAATCCCAAATCATAAAGTGTCTTGCGACTGCAGCCCAACCGTGCAACGAGTCGTACTGACTGCTTATTTGACGGGAATCGTTAAAACCGTAAGTATAATCGGCGTCAATAGGCGCAATTCTGATACTTATATTTTCGTTTGCCGTAACTAGCGGAGTATAAGAGCCGTAGTCCTCTTTGGTAACCGGCGGATTATATGCGTATTGATAAGCAAACATAACAAGATTAACCGTTCTACCCTGCGTTTCAATAAGCCATTCGTTAACCGCTTTTTCAACTGCGTTTAAGAAAATAAGTTGAATACCGGGGGAAGTATATTTTTCCTTTCTTTCCGTACAAGTATCACATTCGCAATAAGCGGAACTATCGTCGATATGACCGACCATTACGTATTTGTATTGTTGATTATCGGCATCGGCTTCAAGAAGTCTCTTCATCTTGTCAACCATAAGCGAAGCAACGCTTTGCCCTTCGGCTATATTTCCGTTTTCGTCTATACCGTTCGTATAACAAATTTCGTAACTTGACGCTTTGTTAGGCGAATGGTCGCTGAAATACTCGGGATGAGTTTCGGCTAAAGTTTTGCCTTCGTTGGTCGGGTCGGGGTCTACCTTATTTATCCACCCTATACCCGGTTGACTTGCGCTGTCGGTAGTATTGTGGGTGTCGGTAAGATTAACGGTAGTACCGTCGCTTTTAACGTAACTTACGCCGCTTAACCACAAATCTTTGCCGTCGTAAAACCTGAAATGATTTTTCATAGAAGTGTTGGTATAATCGCCGTTCATCCACAAACGCATACCGAACAACGGTTCTTCGACGATATCACATTCTTGAACGGTAATCGTACTTGAAGCAGGTATATAAGTTTCCCTTGCGGTAAGCCACCTTACGCCCAAAAATCTTTCAAGAAAACTGTAAACGGCATACGTAACGCCCCTATCGATATTTGCGGCAAGATAAACGTTTCCGTCAACGGTTTTTATTACGAACCCGTCGTCTTCTATATCCTTAGTATCTATGTTGGCGTCGGCTTTTGCTTGAGTATCGCCTATCGATATAAACTTGCTTTCGGTTTTAACGCCTTCCGCATTTTCGTTGATAACCAATAACCTTGTTCCGCTTACGTCTTCTATATAATCGTTAAACTCGGTCGCAGCCGAAAGCACGATAGCGCTGGCGGAAGCGGGCAATAAAATATTATACTTCGCTTCACCGTTTTCAACTACGTTGTACTTTTTGCCGTTAAGATTTATACCCGTAGTATAGGTGTATAATTCTTCGGTGGTTTTTAAGTTTTCGTCATTATTTTTCTTACCGCACGATGCGCAAGATGCGCAAGACAACGCAACCACTGCGGCAAGACCTATAGTTAAAATCTTTTTAAACATTATTTACCCTCCTTAGCAACGACTTTTACCGTAATTACGAGTTCGGTAAAGTTATAATCGGAATCGCACGCAAGATAAGTAATCTCGTACGTACCGACTGCGGTAAACTTGTATTTTTTATTCATAGAAACTTCTTCTACGTTGTAGTTATTAACGTTTCTTACGAAAACGGTTAATTCACAAGATTCGTCTATATTATCCTTTACGGTCGCCTTAGGTATTGTTACCGAAGAACCTACCTTTATAGTGGATTTTATAGAATTTTTTACCGTTATTACGGGCGAAACGCTATCGTAAGAATAAACGAAGTAACGTGCCCTTATTTGATTGCCCGATACGTCCTTTACCGTAAAGGTAAGCAAATACTTACCCGTTTGTTCGGTAACGAAACTTGCGCCTTGAGATAAGTCGTTAGACGTTAACACGGTACTGCCGTCGGGTGCTTTTACCGAAAGTTCGACCTTAGCACCGAACGAAAGCATATCGTACGCCTTAGTAACGGGAACTTCAAACTTTTCGCCCCTGCGTGCGTTAGTATTAGTAAGCATTTCTTTTTCGAAAGAAATTACGGGGGCAGTATTATCGTACCAACCTTCGGACGAACCTAAGTTTTGGTTGCTTATTTGGTTTACCGTTATACCTGCGTCGCCGTACACTTTACCGAATCTAAAACCTACGATAGATACGTTTGCGGTATAATCGCTAACTGCGCATATCGGCGTAAGTTTTACGGAATCGTAAAGGTAACCTTTCGCCGTGTTAAGATAGAATGTAACGACGGAGTTAGGAACTTTAAGGTTGCCGTCAATCAAGAACTTTTCGCCTGCGCCGTTTATTTGCAAATAAGACATATTTTTATCGGCGTCGCAATCCCTGTAAATACGCACGAACATAGTTTCGGAAGTGTTCTCGTAATTTGCAAAAGTTACGTCGATATAATCGTAATCGGTGTGTTTTACGGCATTTTCTTCCACTATACCCGAAAGATTTATTTTTGCGTTAACATTTGCGCTGCCCGTAGGCACGGGATAACCCCAGTTAACTTCCGAATTGCTTTCCGCAGTAGTTAAAATAAGTGCGGAAGAATCGTCTTTCACGGTAACCGAACCGCTTTTTGCAACCATAATATCCTTAGGCGTAAACATTGCGTCTACTACGGGAATAACAAAGGTTTTTTCGGTTTCGCCGTATGCATCGGTGGCCGCTTTGTAAACAACCGTTATTTTGCCGTTTTCGATTTCGTTTATAGACGGAACGGAATATGTTCTATCCGAACCCAACTGAACGCCGTTTACATAAACGGTATACCCTACTTCAGCCTTGCTTAAACTGTTATACGCTTTTGCTTCGGGGAAAACTACGGTAGTATCCGATTGCAAAACCATAGGCATATTAGAAACAGAAAGCATGGTTGATTCGGGAATTACCAAAGTAAAATATCTTACTACGGGTTCTCCGCTGTAACCTTTTGCGCTAACCTTTAAACTTACAGTTCCCGACTTATTTAAGTAAATAGTTCTGGAATTATTTACGGCAACTTCCTGTCCGTTATATTCCAAATATTCTTCAACGGTAACGATGCCCGTACCGCCGTAAACTTCTATCGACGGCAACGCTGCTTGCGTTAAAATGGTAGGTTCACCGAAAGACGACGTTTGTACTATTACTATGGGGTTAAGTTCTTCCACTACCGCAAACGATAAATCTTTAGTTGAAGATTT
The DNA here is from genome assembly GCA_964568155.1 of uncultured Clostridia bacterium. GTDB lineage: Bacteria > Bacillota > Clostridia > Christensenellales > Borkfalkiaceae > UMGS775. The sequence continues at coordinate 10,143 of CAZMOQ010000008.1, forward strand.
TTTGCCGTTAGTAGCCGTATAACGTATAGTGTATTTGCCCGTTTTTTCAGCCGTAAACGCACCGTTTGAAATTAAAGCCGACAAATCGTTGTCATTTTCGTCCAAAACGGTAACGATTACGTCGTCTGCGGAACATTCGCCGAAGAACCAGTCGTTTGCGTAAACGCTCGGCAACGGATATGCTACGCCAACCGCCCCGTTAGGCATAACTTCCAAATATTCGTCGGGGATTTCGAAGGTAACGGTAGGTGCGTCGTACGAATCGTCGCTATCGAAGCCGCCGTCCAAATTGCAACCTAAAACCGATTTTACGATTACGCCGCCCGTTTTTGAAGCATCTAATTCAAACGAAACCGAAAGATATGCAGTATCGTTTGCAAAACCGCCCCAAACGCCGCCTTTGCCGACGCAATTTACGTCGTTAAGGTCTAAAACTTTGTGTATTCTGCTTGCGTAAGAACAGTAAAGTTCCATTTCGGCATAATCGATAAATGCGCTAAACGGTCTTTCGTAATTCTCACTTGTAGAAGGCTTAGCGAAGCACATATTCGGACACCAAGCGCCGTACTTATTTTCCCAAAGATAGAAACTATTGCCTTCCGAAGATATAGCGAGATTTCTACCCGAATAACTTACTAAACAATAAGTTGCATAATTGCCGCCGTTTCCGCTATCGTACTTATAATACCGCCAAGAGAACGAGTTCAAAGCGTTTTCGGTATCGGTAAGCGTAATATTTATAGCGGTTACGTTAGAATATTCGCTACCGTACAATGCGTAAAGTTCTATAAGAGAAGTATCTTTACTTAATTTATCCATTCTAAGCGGATATTTATAAGTAAAAGTTGCGCCGCTTACCGACGACGTTATTGCAACGCCGTTAGTTGATTTTTCAACCAAACCGACTTCTGCGGTAGCGGTAAAAGCGTAGTTATCTTCTACTTTTTCTATTTCATCGGAAAGAATAAACACGTCCGATTTTTTATTGACTTCTTCGGCGTTTGCGTTAAACGCAAACGTTATGCCGAGAACTGCCGACAAAAGAATAGCAAAAGTAAAAATCGCTATTAAACTTTTTTTAATTTTCATCATCCTTTTAATCCTCCAACCGTAAATTTACTGGTAATAAGTTTTTGCGCCGACAAATACAACACCATAGTAGGTATCATACATACGACGAAGCCTGCCAAAATATCGGGCGTGGTTGCGCCGAGTGCGGACGCACCCGTCCCCGATTGAAACTTCCACATACCGAACATAAGGTTGGGCGTGCTAGGGTACCATACCAAGAAAGATTCGTAAGTATTCCACGCCGAAATAAAGTTAAGTATAAAGAAGGTTGCGCAAGTAGGAATAACCATAGGTATTATAATTTTAAACATAATACCGTATTCGTTTGCACCGTCTATTCTTGCGGCGTCGCTGTAATCTTTAGGGATTGCTTTAAGCGCACTGTAAATAACCATAAACTGCATACCCGAAAACGGAGTTGCAGGCGGTACCAAACAACTTATATACAACTGGTCGTAAAGCCCGATTTTTTGTTTGAATATCATAGCCGCAGCCGTACTGCCGACTATGGGCACCATCATAATAAGTATACCCAAATTATAGATGAACGCATTGCCGACGAATTTAAACCTAGCCATAACGTACGCAACGACGGTTATCCAAAACATACCTACAAGCGGACCGACCGTAGCGTTGTATAAACTGTTGAAAAGCATTTCGCCTATGCCGTAAGTTTTCGTACCTTCCCTAATAGTTAGGAAATAATTTACTTGTCTATAGCCGTCCCAGTATAGATTTTTAAAATTAGGCAAACTGAAAGAGTTAATCGTATAATCTATGGGTTGTTTTATAGACGTGTAGAACATCCATAAAAGCGGGTATATAAGCGTTATGCAGTATACCAAAGCAAGAAATCCCACGAACGACCAAAGTATTCTTGAAATTATAAAACTTGTGTTTAACGGAGAAAAATCAAAAGTAATTTTCTTTCCGTTTGCGCTTGAAGTTCTGGTAATACAGGGTACAAAAATCATAACCGCAAGTATTACCAAATACAACGCAATAAGAGATAAAATTAAATTAATCACGTAAAGTCCTCCGTTTTATCGAATTTATTCATAAGGTACTTAACGGTATACACTATGGGCACTGTAACCAAAGTAACCGCCATACCTGCCGTTGCAACGGCGGGATATTCCATATAAGCCATTGCGGAAGCGTTGTTTTTTACCGTAACGGTTATGTAATAATCGAAGCCCCAAATATTACCCGGCGCAGACGTCATATAAAACGCCATAAGCGAGCCCGAAACCGTAAACATACTTGTAACGCCCGTTACCACCATCGTTGAAAGCGTAGGCCATATGATAGGCAAAACTATGTTGAAAAATTCCTGCCTATCGTTTACGCCATCAAGGTGTGCGCTTTCTATAATTTCGTCCCCGACGCCGTTCATAGAGTTAGTATATATTAAAATACTCGTGCCGAACGACAACCAAATGGTAAAAAATATGTTGTTGCCGAAAGCGTAACGGCTATCGTTTATAAGGTTCGGGAAATTAGGAAATCCCCAACTTTTCATAATATCTATAAAAGCAACGTCAACGAATTTTTTATAAAGCAAAGCGTAAACGAAACTAGATACTATCGACGGGAGCATTACGATTATTCTGAAAACCTTATGCCCTGCGAATTTTTTGAAAACGTAGTACGAAAAAATCAAGTACAACGGCATAGTTATACAAAAATTTATCCACCACATTTTCAAAGAGTTAAGCAATGAAATTTTTGCTTGCGAATCGGTTGCGAATCCGTTTATAAAATCCACGAAATTTTGAAACCCTACGAAAGTATAGTTCCCCTTAATATCGATGTTTTGGAACGCAAGCAAAAACGAACTGGCGTTTACGTACAAGTAAAACATACAAAAAGAAATAAACGGTATTATCAAAATAGACGCAATAAACAAATATTTCTTTACAGTACGCAAACGCTGTGTTTTTTTAATAATTAAAGCGCTATCGTTCATCATTTAACGTAATCCTTTACCAAATTGTAACTCTTAGAGTATTGTTCGCTTATATAACCGTTTATACCGTTGATATATTCGGTTACGCTTAATGCGTTTTGCGTATCTTTGAACGCTGCGTACGGACAGGTGTATGCGATATTAGTATCGCCTTTTTTAACCTTGTTGGTATTGTGCGTTTTTAAACCGCCGTAAGAACGAACCAAAGATAAGTTGTTCATGATATTAGGGTATATAACTTGAACGTTTTCCGTATCGTGCGTAATATCCCAAACGTTTCTTTGGAAGGGCGTTAAAGCGTTGTAACTTTCCTCGGACAAAGTGTAGTTGTAAGGTCTGGGGCTACCTTCGGTAGCGGTGTAATATTCCAAAGATTTGTTCGAAAGCGTGTACGCAATAAATTCCTTACATTTTTGGATATACTTTGCGTCAGTCATACCGGCTACTTTGTATTTTTTGGGTAAATTGTTGCAAAGTACGCCGATACCGTCGTCTTGGCAAGCAATGTAAGATTTACCCGTGTTAACTTGTCCTTCGAAATCAGGTATCATATAATACCTGTATTCTCTTTTACCGTAACCTCTCGGGTCATCGGGTTCGCTGTAAGATTCCAAACCTTTGAAGTACCCCGTTGCTTCGTCTTCCCACCAAGAACCTTCTATTAAGAAAGCGGCGGTATCCTGCGAAGTGGTAACAGGCGCAGTTATAAACATCGATTGTGCGTCGGTATTTGAAAGACCGCTGGTATTATAAGACGAAGGATGAAGCATTTGCGAAGGACTAACTTTCGTTCCGTCAATTTCGCCTACTTTCCCCATAATCGTGTCGTTATAGAATCCGTATGCGGTTTTGAATGCGTCTTGCACTAATTGCGTTTGATAAGCCTCGTTACCATTTGCGGCGGTAAATGTTGCTTGGACATTGCCGTCGGCATCCGTTATAGTTCCGTTTAAGGACATAAAATTATAGAAATTTTCATATCCCATATATTGCGGAATAATAGCGTTATACAAAACCTGCGTATATGCGTCGTTGTATTGCGTGGTGTAGATGAAAGGTTTAACTGCACCCGAACCGTCGTTCGTATTCATTATCTTTTTAAGCAAAGTTTTAAATTCCGCATAAGTTGTAACTTGACCGTCGTCATAAGTGCCGTACTTGCCGTCCTTACCGGGCGTAAGAATTTTATCCCCTGTTTTATAATTTCCGAAATCGGCGGTTGCAACTACGTTTCTACCTTCTTTTTTAACAACGCTGCCGCACTGCGCAACTATTTCGTCGTACTTGTCGGCGGTGACGTAATTCAAAAAGCCTTGTTCCAAGAAATATTTGTAATCGAAAAGCATACCGCCAACGCCGCTCGAATAAGGAACTGCGTAAATGCCTTCACCGTCTAACGTGGTAAACGCTTTTTCGATAATTTCAAAGTTGAAAGTTTTATCTTTGATAGTAGTGTCGTCCCCATCTACTTTCATATCGTAAACGTCGGATAAATCCAACAACAAGCCGTCGTCTATCATAGTAGCAATAGCGCTTTGGCAACCGAAGTAAATATTTATTTCGGTATTTTTTGCTATCAACCTTGATTTAAGCGTGGTTGTTAAGTCCATAGAACCCGTTTGCGCAATTACTTGGAAATCTTGATTTTCTGGCAAAGCGTTAAATTCTTCGGCGAATTTTTCAGCCCATTTATAGCCCATACCGTTGGTAACTGCGTAAATATAAATTTGTTCCTTGTTGGGGTCAACTTTTACGCCGCTGTCTTTGCCGCCGCAACCTACGACTGAAAACGCCATTACGATTGCCAAAACGGCAGTGATGATTTTACTTGCTTTTTTCATAAAATTTCTCCTTAAAATATGATTTTTTTATTTCACGCTAAGCGTTAGAACGTGCCAGCGCTTAGCAATGTTTGAATTTTTTTATTCCTGTCATTCTTGACTTTTTTGTCATCCTTGACTTTTTTTGTCATTCTGAGCGTTAGCGAAGAATCTTTTTTAGATACATTCGCCTGCCTTACGGCAAGGCTCAGTATGACAGGGGTGGGTGTTGCACTCGCCTGCTCGGTATAACAGAAAGTAGAATAATTCTTCAAAACCTGTCATTCTGAGCCCGACCCACTTTGACGGGCTTACGAAGAATCTACTTGTACTATAATGTCATTCTGAAGTTTGCGTAGCAAACGAAGAATCCCTTTATGTTTCTTGTCGGTAATTGCAATGCTGTTACTTTTTTAGATACTTCGACAGGCTCGCTACGCTCGCCTGCTCAGTATGACAGGGGTTATGTCATTCTGAGCGTAGCGAAGAATCCTTTTTTTAGATACATTCGCCTGCCTACGGCAGGCTCAGTATGACAGGGGTGGGTGTTTCACTCGCCTGTCATTTGTAAACTATTCAAACAAACTGCTTGCGGAAGCCCTTACGTTTGAAATGTAAACATTTGCGTCGTTAAACGATGCCCACTTATTTGAACTATTAAAAAGTCCACGCCAAGACGAACTAAAATTATAATCTTCACTCAAACGGATTTGAACGGTTACCCATTTATTGAGAAGTTTGCCGTCCGCTATACTACCTTCCGTAATCTTATTACCATTTTCATCGTAAAAATCTAAAATATCCGACGTTTTATAACTATCACTATACAGGTAAGAATCTTTGCCTAATGCGGCGATAATGTCCGCCCTAGCGGTAAAGTACATATCGAACACTAAATAATTATCTTTCTTTAATACTTCTTTTAATGTTTCGGTATTTGCAAATCTCAACATAGAATCGGTAGCTGTTACGTCCAACACTCTAGGTTCCCACTTAAAGGTTGCGTACCTTCCGCCAACGTTTTCTTTTACATAAGTAAGCAAAGTTTGTTCCGCATTGTTTACATACATATTCCCGTTATCGATATCCGCTTTTGTCGAAAGAATTTGAACCGTTCCTTCTTTTGCGAAACGAATATCTAAATAATCGGTAACTTCGCCGTATTCGGTGTGTGTAGATTCTATTTTTAGCGTGTAAGTTATGTTTTCCTTAAGCGCTTTGAATGTTTCGTTAAACTTAGCGTTATCGGTAGCGGTAGCCGTTGCAAGTTGCGTTGTGCCTTTATAAAGCGTAAACGTTTTATAAGTGTAATCGGCACTTAAATTTGCAAAATCGAATTCCGAACCCACCGTAAACACTTTGCCGTTTACCACCGAGCCGTAATTATGATGAATAACTATTTCGGTAGTTTGTTCGTCACAATATTCGCTGTCGAAATAAAGCCTGTCGTCCCCTAATACTTTTACTTTGAAAGTATCTTTGTCTTTAAGTTGTACGCTCAAAACTGTTGAATCAACTTGAACGGGTTCGCCGTTATTTATAACGTATTCATAACCGCAAGCGTGCGCAACGGGCGCCCAAGAAGCAAGTCCGCCGTCGCTTATACTTAACGACGGTGCGGAGAATTTCATCGACCAGTCCGACATATAACTTTCGGTAGAAACCTTTATATTCGACAAATATACGTTGTTACCGTAAAGACCTGAACTTGCAATAGTAATACCAAAATATGCGGAATCAAAATTCCAGTCAACGGGTAACAAATATTCTATAGTTATCCATTGAGATTTAAATTTACCGCCCCAAATAGAATCGTTAGAAGTAATTATTTCGCCGTTTGCGTCATAAAATCTAATTTCTTGTTTATCATAACCGTTTATTTCGTTATAAAACAATAAATCAGGTGCCGACCACGACCTAATAGAAACTTTTTCTTCAGCATACAAATCGAAAGTAATATAAGAATCTTTTACCATAGCAGATTTATAAACATCACTAAAACGAATCAACGTTTGGCTATAATTGCCTTCCTTATTAGTTTCCCACTTAATTGCGCCGTTTCTACCACCGATATTGCCGTAAACGTATTCAAGCGTAGTATATTCAGGTTGATTAGTATAAACGCACATATTATCCAACTGCTCTTTTTCGCTAAGCAATACGGTTGTTTTGTCGTTTATAACGGTGAAATCAACAGTTTGTTTTACTTGCTTATTGCTGCCATTTGGCGTTACGATTACATCCAACAAATATTTGCCTTTTACGTCAAGCGCTTTTAACTTACCGTTAAATTCTTCAAACTTATCAAGATTATCGCAAGTGAAAAGCGTATCTCCGTTAACCTGCCTTACCGCATACGAAACGAAATTATATTTTTCGTTAACGGAATCGGTAAGCCCGTCTTTTTGCGTATACGCTTTACCGCCCGAAAAACCCAAGTTATAAAATGCGCTGAATTCGTATTTCAAACTTTGTCCTTCACGCAATTCAACTTCCAAAATGTAACTGCCGTCGGCATCCAAATTCATTATGCCGTTAAACTGCCCTACATAAGCGTTATTATTATAAAGTTTATATTGCGGCTTAACGTTTTGCCTTAGGTTAGTAAGTTGCACTTCGGGAACTTCGTAATCGGTAAGACATTCAAACGACTTTTTGAAATATTTATCAAGGTCGGTCGAATCGTACGCAACGATACCTTTATCGGTAAGCGTGAATTTAGAAGCCGCATAACCGTAAGCGGTTAAAAGTTTAAAACTTACCGTTTTATCGACAACGAGAATCGAATTCAAATAATCGCCGTCAACAACGATTTTGCCGTCGTCCTTAATAGCGTAATCCGCAGGAATAACCGCACCGTTCAATGCAAGCGCAACGTAATAATCGTAATCGTTTTGCGATATTTCCAAAACGAAATCATCTTTTTCCACGTCGTACGAATATTCATTGTTAAGAACGGGTTGTTTTTCAGGTTCCGCAGTTATAGTAACCGACTTCTTTTGGTAAACTGCTTGTCCCGCATTGTCTACTGCGACAAAAGTCATTTCATAACTGCCCACGTTAAGCGAACCGTCGGTATTTTCCGCATTAGCGGAATCGTAAATGCAAACCGCCAAATCATTGCCGAAACAGTCTTTTGCGGTTATGCCGTCGGCTATACCTAAGTAAAATTCGGAATATTTATAAGTAGTTTTATATTCCGTTGTAATGCTTATCGTCGGCACGCCGTATACCGTAACGGAAACTTTTTCCGTCAATTCGCCGTACTTGTAAGTAAGTTCGTACTTGCCCTGAACACCGTACTTAACAGCGGAATCGTCAACGGTAATAGAATAAGTGTTTTCCCCGTCGGTCGCAACTACGCTGCCACTGTAATCGGACAAATCGGTTTTTGTAGCGGAAATATGCAAATCCGCTGCGCCTTGAATAACGATTTTCTTATCGGCGTCGTCATCCTTTTTACCGCCTGCCGTGACGGTATTACCGCTAGAGCACGCAATGCAAAGGCTTAAAGAAAGCGTTAGCGTAAGCGAAAATGCGGTAACCAAAATTTTGCGAAATTTTTTCACAAGTTTTCCTCCTTTTTAAAGGTTTATTGTCTAAAATACTTTGTTCCGCAAACTCGCTTGCGACCGTTTGCAAAACACGGTATTTCGATGCCAAATTGTAATAACGTAAGTTTTTATTAAAAAACTAATTGCGTGTTGTTGTTTGTTGACTGTTATAGTAATACGAAGAAATATTACTTAAAAATTTTTATTTACCGCAATAAAACTTCGTATTAAAATAACGGTTTTTAAGTTTAATATTCCTGTCATTCCAAACGCAGTGAAGAATCTATTACTTACACTTGTCGTTATTTTAATAATGTTTTTTGTCATTCTTTCTAATTCTTCAAAACCTGTCATTCTTGACTTTTTCCTGTCATTCTGAACGCAGTGAAGAATCTACTTTTTTAATTCTCGCAAAAAGATTTTGAAAAAAGATTTTTGCGAAAAGGAGAAACCGCCTTTTTGCCTTACGATTTGCCTTTTTAGGCAAATCGTTGGCTTTTTTGGCGTGTTTCGACGCCGTCATTCCGAAGTTTGCGTAGCAAACGAAGAATCCCTTTATATTCCTTGTCAGTAATTGCAATGCTGTTACTTTTTTAGATACTTCGACAGGTTTGCCGTGCAAACCTGCTCAGTATGACATGGAGTGGACGGCTCGCCACGCTCGACTGCTCAGTATGACATCGTCAAAACGCAACCTTTTGTCCTGCACTTTGGCGAACGCCAAAGTGCAAGACTTTTCAGTTGGTTTTTCCTTTTTCACTAAAATCTTTTGCTAAAGCAAAATCTTTTAGCGA
>CAZMOQ010000009.1:0-3010 GCA_964568155.1 uncultured Clostridia bacterium
CCGTTATGAATCCAGTATTTTACGAACTGCTTGCCAGTAAGCGCTTCCGTTTGCGCTATTTCGTTTTCGTGATGCGGGAATATCAAATCCCTGCCGCCGCCGTGAATATCTATCATATCCCCGAATGCGACTCTATTCATTGCGGAACACTCTATATGCCAACCGGGGCGACCTTTACCCCAAGGGGAATCCCAACAAATTTCGCCTACTTTTGCCGACTTCCAAAGCGCAAAATCAAGCGTATTCCTTTTATTTTCGTCGTTTTCTATTCTTACGCTGTTAATTTCGTCCTCTAAATTGCGGTTCGAAAGTTTACCGTAAGACGGGAAACTTGAAACGTCAAAATAAACGTCGCCTTTATCGGTTGCGTATGCGTGCCCCTTATTTATAAGCGCACTGACGAACTCTATAATATTATCTATATTGCAAGTCGCTTTAAGCCAAATATCGGGGTCGTCTACCTTAAAACGGCGCATTTGCTTATCGATATTCTCTATCATTTTTTCGGCGTACACGTCCGCAGGTATACCCGTTTCGTTAGACTTTGCGATAATTTTATCGTCAACGTCGGTGTAATTTCTGGCGTAAGTAACGTCGTAACCCTTTTTTACGAGATACTTCCTTATTATATCGTAAATAAGCGCCTGATAAGCGTGACCTATATGTGCTTCGCCAGATACGGTTATACCGCAAGCGTACATATTGACTTTATTGCCGTTTATAGGAATAAATTCTTCCTTTTTTCGTGTCAGAGTGTTGTATATCTTCATCGTCAATCCTTGTTTTTAAGTTTTTGTATTTCTTCTTCAAGCGAAAACACCTTTTCCCTTAAATGGCAAAGTTCTTCTTGAATAGGGTCGGTCTTTTCCTGTTCCAAATCGGGCGTTTTTTCGCCGTTTATCCTTACCACTATACCGGGAACGCCGACGACTGTCGCATACGGCGGAACTTCCTTCAAAACCACTGCGCCTGCGCCGATTTTTGCGTATTCGCCTACGGTAAAACCGCCCAAAACTTTTGCACCGGCACTGATGATTGCGCCCTTTTTTATAGTCGGATGCCGCTTACCTTTTTCTTTACCCGTACCGCCCAAAGTAACGCCTTGATAAATGATAACGCCTTCTTCGATAACTGCGGTTTCGCCGATTACCACGCCCGTGCCGTGGTCTATAAAAACGCCGCCTGCAATTTGCGCTGCCGGGTGAATTTCTATACCCGTAAGCCATTTTGCGAATTGACTGGTAATTCTTGCAAGCAGTTTAAGTCGTATTTTATACAAAAAACGGGCGTACCTATGCCACGAGAGTGCGTGAACCCCCGAATAAGTAAGCCATATTTCGAATTTACTTCTTGCGGCAGGGTCGATTTTTTTTGCGAACCGAATATCCGCCCTTAAACTTTTAAACATAATTATTACCTTTACGTGTTATTTTATCATTATATGCGAAAATAATCAAGCAATTTACTTCAAATTACCGTTCTATGCGAAAATAATCAAGCAATTTACTTCAAATTACCGTTCTATGCGAATTGTTTTTACTATTATTCGAAAAAATTTATCGTTTTTTTACACGCAAAGGTAATGTCTGATATATTTAAAAACACTTCACGGCGTGCTTTTGCAAGACCTTTCCGTTTAGGTCGATAAAAGTAAATTCGACGTTGCCGTTTGCAAAATTCAAAAGAGTGCCGCCCAAACCTTCGTTAACGGCAGAACCCGTAACTACGGGATAGTTATGCGGATATCTGTCGGCTGTTTCGCTTGACGGCGAATACAAAAATTTATGAATATGTCCGCAAATCATAAAATCCAAATTTTTTGCGTTCAACGCTTCCGCCCAAGCCGAATATGTTTTTTCGTCTATATCGAACATGCCGTGCATACTTTCTTTAAGCATAAAACTAGTGTGGCAAACGCCGAAACGATACTTATTTTCGGGCAACTTTGCTCTTTTTATAAAGGAAAGTTCTTGCTTTCTGTAAAGTTCGAACCTGTTTGCACCGAAAAGACGCCTGGTATTGCCGCCGTATTCCGCATTATGGTCAGGTTTATCTTCTCCGCAATCAAGCGCAATGCCGCATAAACTTCTAAAAGAAAACGCAAAATATCCGTTAAAACCGTCCATACCCGTATATTTGGGTAAAACTTCGGCAAACTCTCCCCTAGCGTCGTGATTTCCCCTTACGAATAAAACAGGAATACAGCCCTTTGCTATGTCGGATAAAAAATTACTTAACTCTAAAATTTCGTCTAATTTAGTACATTCGCCCAAATCCCCGTTGCAAATAAACAAATCGACTTTTCCGCAATGCTCGACAATCTTTTTTGCGCCTTCGTAATTATTGTGAACGTCCGCAAGATAACAAGCCTTGATATTATCGAAGTTATCGTTTTTTAATGCGTATTCGTAAACTTCGGGATTATCGTATTTTGGCCAGTACGACGATTTTTCAATAACCTTTCTTACAATTACCTGATAACTCCCCGCCTTATCCAAAACCGATTGTTTTACTTTAATTTTATGTACGTCGTCAAGCACGGGCAAAACGCCGCAGTTGTCTTCGTAAAAATATTTTTTACCGATTTTAACGTAAACTTGCGAGTGCACTTTAGTTACGACTGTGATATGATATTCGTTCTTAACGACAAATACGGTCGGATGAAACAACATAGAAATCTCCAAATAAAATTTAAATATAGAATTTGCCGTAAAAAATCAGCATAACACAAGTATATAATACAAATAAGCAAATGTAAAGCGAATTTTTAAATTTAAAAACCGAAATACGAATACTTTATCGATAAACTTTGCTTTAATAAAAAAATAAAACCGCCGACAAAGAAAATTATTTGCAAAACAGTTGCCAAAATCAAAAAAGTTTTATATAATATACTAGCGTTTAGAAATTTGTAAATCACTTTTCTATTATCGAGGTGTAGCGCAGTTGGGGCGTTGCGTTAAGCAAATCGTCTTGTAGACGATTTGTAGCCGAAGCCCACGAAGGCTTT
>CAZMOQ010000009.1:3110-18835 GCA_964568155.1 uncultured Clostridia bacterium
AAGCGCCTTGGGCGCTACCTTAACAAACGTTTTTACGAGTTTGTTATTACAATTTAATACTTATTTCTATCGAGGTGTAGCGCAGTTGGGGCGCTGCGTTAAGCAAATCGTCTTGTAGACGATTTGTAGCCGAAGCCCACGAAGGCTTTAGCCGAGTGTGGAAGCGCCTTGGGCGCTACCTTAACAAACGTTTTTACGAGTTTGTTATTACAATTTGATACTTATTTCTATCGAGGTGTAGCGCAGTTGGTAGCGCGCTTGGTTCGGGACCAAGAGGTCGTGAGTTCGAATCTCGTCACCTCGACCACAGTATACAAGTCCAAACTTTTTAGTTCGGGCTTGTTTTCGTTTAAATATCGTTAGCAGTTATTTTTAACTAAAAATACACGATAAAGTATAAAAACAGTTCTTCAATTCGTTTTGCAACATTTCGGCGGTTTCGCACGCACCGTTCTTTAACCAAGCGGTAAGGCAGGCGGATGTGCAAGCCGTCATCGTCATCATCAAATAATTCATTCGTTCTTTACTTATCGATAAATTCGGGAAGAAAAAATTTGCGTTTGTGCCAAGATACTTCATATGCGAATTATAAAGAAAATCCAAACGGTTGCAATCGACTATCGCTTTTAACAGCATTTTATTATTCATCCATTCTTGAATAAATTTTAGCGTCATTTCATTCGGACTGTAATTTTTAGATTTTTCGTATTCAATCCCTACTTTTTCGAAAATATTATCGCATAAATAAGATAAAACGTCGGTAATATTATCAAATAATCTATAAAAAGTGGCACGCCCGACCAAAGAAGTTTTTTGAACGTCGGTCACGGTAATTTCGGAAAAATTCTTTATTTGCAAGCAACTTAAAAGCCCGTTCCCTATACGCTCCGCCGATTTTTTAACCCTTTTATCATTTGAAATACGATACATTTTTCGCTCCTTTCGTTTCATTATTAAAAATATCGTTATGAAACTATTGTATCATAAAAACAAATGCGTTACAATTATTTTATTAAAATTTTTTAAGGAGCACTAATAAAAATGGAAACGATAATAAACGCTTGGCTTTCGGTTTGGCTTTACGTTATGGCAGGCATCGGGATATTTCTTACCGTAAAGGTTTGGAAAAACAGGAAAACTTGGGATAAGATAAATATTCTTTGCACGCTTGCGATAGTTGTTTTAGTCTTGCACGTCATAGAAGAATGGGTTTTGCCGGGCGGACTGCACTATTCTTATAATTTCAGCCACGGCTCGAACGACCTTGCCCGTTACCCTATGAATAGGCTGACCGATATGATTACGAACTTCGGCGGCGTTATACTTGGCTGCGTCGTTCTTAAATTTTGGGGATTTAAAAAGCCCGCAGGGATTGCCGTTATGCTGTTTTCGGCTTTTGAAGTGGTTATTCACATCGTAATAGGCATAAATTCTTTGAATACATTCGGCAAATACGGAATGCAAATTCTTTATTCCCCCGGACTTATAACTTCGTTATTCGGTTTTTTACCCGTAACGATAGGCTTAGCGATTCACTTATTTAAAAAAGAAAACCGTGCAAACGTAAAACAATGGATTATTGCCGTAGTTGCAATGTTCGGTTTTTGTTTTTTGCTGATAAACCTTCCCGAAATGATTCTCGGCAGTGAAAACAGCCCTTACGCATTTACCGAACGGGGCTATTACGAAAGATTTGCCGAAGAATTTGAAAAAGACAACGGCTTCGATTACGGCGATTTTTCTTATTACGAAAATTAAATTTTAATTCCCTATACGCAACAAAAAAACGGTTTTAATGCAACTATATTTTACCGTTTTTTGAAAAAATTTTTATTTTACTTGACAACGATATCCGCTTGAGATTACAATAGTTACGTCAATATCAGGGGGTATCCGTATGAAAAAATTAAACGAAGAAAAAAAATATTTAATAGATTCGGAAAAACATATTTCTTTAACAACGGGAAACGAAACCGATTTAAAAAAAATTCTAAAAATATCGAAAGCGCTTTCTTCGCCCGAACGGATACGAATATTAAAAGCGTTGCACCTGCGTTCCGCCACTATCGCTACGCTTTCGTCCGAACTAAACATACCCGTTACAAGTCTTTCCAGACACATTGACGTTTTAGCCGCCGCCGATATAATAAAAATACATTACAGACCTTCGTTAAAAGGACACTTAAAATATTGTTCGCTAAAAATGTTAAGTTGCGAAATTTCAATAGACGAAGGCAAAGCGACTGATAAAGAAAAACAATCGTACACGATAGAAATGCCCGTCGGAATGTTTTCGGATATAAACGTTGCGCCGCCGTGCGGAATGGTTTCAAAAAACAGCGTAATAGGCGTTATCGACGACGTAAAAACCTTTTATCTACCCGATAGATACAAAGCGGAAAAACTTTGGTTCGGCGAAGGGCATATAAGTTACAACTTTCCGTTAAATTCTTCTTATAAAAATTATTCTAAAATGATTTTTTCTTTTGAAGTTTGTTCGGAAACAATCCTTTATAATTTTGACTGGCCAAGCGATATCACTATTTTTATAAACGACGTTGAAATAACTACTTTTACGACTAGCGGCGATTTCGGCGGCAGGCGAGGCAAGTATACCGATTCCGTTTGGGCGGTTACGAGTACACAATACGGCGTATTAAAAACACTTGAAATTACCGAAAACGAAATATTTTTAGACAACGTTTTAATCGATTCCGACGTAAATTTTGAAGAATTATTTAAAAAAGACGAAACATTGATAAAGTTGACTCTTGCAATAAAACCCGACGCCGTGCATAAAGGCGGAATAAATATTTTCGGCAAAAATTTCGGTGATTATCCGCAAGTGATACTTTTAACCTTAATAGAAAAATAGTTTTAATTTATAAAATACGCTCGGCAGTAAAATTACCGCCGAGCGTGTTTTTTAATCTTCAAAAACAATCTCCAACGCCGAAACGCCTGCAGGCGACAAAATAAAAGTATCCCCTTCTATTTCGCTTTCAATGGGATTGAAAACATCTGCGTTTTTATAAGAAATTTCCGTCATAGGATTTTCGGAAATAGTAAACGCTTTTATCTTTTTGATTTTTTTGTTTGCAAAATTTATTTTTATTTGTTTTTCTTCCTTACAAGAAGTATTTACTGCGTGAATATACGCTAACTTTTCGTCGTCGGATACACTTGCGGTTAAATCAACGCCGTCGATTTCTTTTTCTAATTCAAGGGCGTACTCTCCTATATGATGCCTAAACAACGACATTACCGCCCCTACCGGTTGTAAATACGCAGGTCCCCAGCAATCGGGCGTGCATAGCATAAGCGCATTGACTTGCCAACGGTTGCCGAAAAAGTCCGCAAGCGTCGCTATATCCAAAATATCAGTAGCACGCTCCAACACGTTTGCGCACCTAGCGTAAGAAACGCCTGCACCCCACGTAGAAAGCACGTCGCAACGGTCCCTGCCGTTCAATACGTAATGGCCTTCGGTCATCGCCAAGCGTTTTCCGTAAGGCGCTACCTGACTTCTCATATCGTCGATATAATTTTCAAGCAATTTATGCGTATTCATCAAATGCCGCCACGTTTCTTCGGGGTTCTTTCTATAATCGGCGTCGTTTAACGGGCAATCGGGCAATCCTGAATTCGCAAAATGATAATGGAATGCGATATAATCTATTTCTTCGCCTGCGACTTCGCATATCCGTTTAGCCCAACCGCTATCACCCCAAGCCAACAATTTTATATTCGGGTCGGCTTTTTTCATTGCTTTTGCGAATTCAAGCGTTTTTTGAGCGGCGGTTTCCACGTCGAAGCCCTTTTTATCGTAAGAAGTTTCGTTGCCGATTTGCCAAAACCGCACGTTATACGGTTCTTTTACGCCGTGAGAAATACGCAATTTGTTTTCGGGGTTATTACAATAATCAACCCATTCCGCAGCCTCAGCCGACTTACCTAATCTATCGATGCCGTCTTTAGGGTACGCCCAGTGCATACGCCCGTCCGATTCCATATTTACCACGAGCAACGGCTCTGAACCTGCAACTTTACAAAGGTCGATAACTTCCTGCGTGCCGACCATATTGCTATAAGCACCGTCCCAACAAAGGTTATACATAGGCACCCTTTCGCTCTGCGGACCTACGGCTTCCTTCCAGTGGTAATAGGATGCAAAACAGCCGCCCCAACGTATCATAGTAGGCGCAAGTTCTTTAACTTTTTCAACCAACTTCGGTCGCCAACAGTCATTTAAAAAATCCCAACCTGCGTCGACGGAAGAATCCGAAGTGCCTAAAGGTTCCATAAACTGCATATATATGTAAGGCGAAATCGAATGTTTCTTTTTTCCGTTAATGTTCAAAATCATAATACTTTACTTCCTTTACTAAGTTACTAAAACTAATTATAATAACGCAACGCTTAATTTGCAAACGATTTTTGAAAAATATCGCTTTCAATATTTAGTATTCTTACGCACTTAAATAACCGTTTTTCGGTAAAATATTTTATATATAGCGTCACAACTTAAAAGTATATAAAAAAGTTCGGGATAAATCATCTCGAACTTTTAATCATAAAAATTATAACTTATCAACTATTATACGACTTCGAAATCGGTACCGTCAAAGGCTTGCGCCCAAACTGTTACACCTTCGCCGAAAGTAACTTCGCCCGTAAGCGAAGTGCAGTCCATAAATGCACCAACATAAACATTCTTAAGGCCCGTTCCGAATTTAACGGTCGTAAGATTAGTGCATTTTAAGAAAGCGTATGCACCGATATTTTCCAAGGTGTTAGGTAAAGTTACCGTTACAACCGAATTCGACTTATCTTCGCTAACGTCGGTTTGGGATGCAAAGCAATATTCGCCGATTGATTTTACGCCTTCGGGAAGAACGATATCTTCAAGTTTGGTTTGATAAAAAGCCTTATCGCCGATACTTTCTACGGCAGTACCTTTGAATACGAAAGAACAATCTTCACCCGTACCGAGTTTGCCCCTTAAGCCCGTGCAACCTACAAACGCTTCGTTTCCGATTTCCTTTACCGAAGCGGGAACTACGAACTTAGTCAACTTAGAACAATTTTCAAAAGCGCAGTTGCCGATTGCGGTAACGTTTTCTTCCAAAACGATTTCGGACAACGTAGACATACCGTTGAATGCGTAATCAGGTAAATCGTATTCTTCAGACGGCTTAACCGTTACTTTTTTAAGCGTTTTAGGAACGTAATAAGTTTTGGTTTCGTCGTTACCGTTATAAGTTTGCGTAACCGCAACGCCTTCGTCATACGATTCCGTACCGAAAATATAAGCGAACGTCTTTTTCTCGTTAACGGCGTCAGCGGTTGCACCTACGAAAGAAATTTCGATTTCTTCCAAAGCCTTCATTTTTGCAAATGCGCCTTCACCGATTTCAACTTTCATAGACTTAATGATTATCTTTTTAATCGAATTGTTGTCGGCAAAAGCGTTGTTCTTTATTTTACCGACCGTTTCGTCTACAATAAAGGTATCAACGCCCGTTTCAGCAACGTACGATTTTAGGATTTTAACGCCGTCTGCGGTGCCGTAATGCGCACCGGGCGTTTTTGCGGACGAAGAACTGCCGTTATCGCAAGCCGCCGCCCCTACCAAACAAGTAATTGCCAAGCATATTAAGATTGCTTTAAGTAATTTTTTCATTTTTTAACTCCGTAATTGTTTTACAAGTTTATTCGTAAGTTATACGAATTCCAACTAATTTTAACATTTACGAAAGGTTTTGTCAATGAATAACGCTTTTTTTTACCGATTTTTTAAAAAATATTTTAAATAATTACTTTACCTTGATAAAAACTGTCGAAAAAGCCGTTAGTATCCGCCCCCGCTTTCTCGTAAACCCCGACGATATCGTAAGGTTTTGCGATTTTATAAGCGTACGCCCGATAATAATTTTTCAATCCGTTAAAAAATTTCTCGTCCCCTATGGTTTGACGTAAATAATCGAACATTAAGCAACCTTTTATGTAGGCTATATTGACGTATTCGTATTCGCTCGAATACTCGTTTAAACTTCTAAGCATACTGCTGTCGACAAGTCCGAACAGCCTGTCGTACACCGTGCAAAAAGTTTGGTAGGTAATTTCGGCGGATTTTATCATAGTTTCACGGCTAAGCCCGTATTCCGCATTGTTTTCGTAAAACAACACGACTGAATATTCCGCAAGCCCTTCATCTAAAAAGCCGTACTTTATTTGATTGTTTCCGACGGCGGCATACCACCATTGATGCGCTGTTTCGTGAACGATGACTTCCCCGTACGCCGACTTTTCAAGACTGCCGCTTATATAAGTCAACGCAGGATATTCCATACCGCCTTCCAAAAAGCCCGTTTCGCATACGGCAAGCGTTTTATACGGATATTCGCCGAAAAGATTGCTAAAAGTTTCAACCGATTTTTTCGCATAGTTTAAACTTTCGTCCGCAGTTTGGTCGGAAACGTAATAATAATTTATTTCTACGCCGCAAGCGTTTGCAGACTTTACTTGGAATTTTTCAGACAAAACGAAGGCGAAATCTCTTGCGTTTTCCAAAACATATTCGTAATACGCTACACCGTCCGATTTTTTAAGACTTTTTATTTTTCCGCTCGAAGCGACCGTATACGTATCGGGGCAAGCAAGCCTTACTTTAAAATCCGCACATTCCGAATAAAACGGGTCGCCCGAAGAATAATACAAACATTCGTAAAACCCTTCGCCATCGTCGTATGCGCATAAAACGGGAAAAAAGTTGCCTAAATTGATTGTATTTTCGGTTATTCCTAAACGATGATTTACTTTTGCCAAATTAACAGTAAAATCAATGCTTATTTTAGTTTTTTCGTTAGGATACACTTCTTTTTTAAGGGGAACTATAAGCAAATTTTCGTCTTGTCCGCCTACCGTAAACTCAATCTCTCCGTTAGAATCCGCAACGCCGTTTATAACTATATCTCCGTAACTTTTCCCTGCGTAATAGGCTTTGTATTGATTCGCCACTGAAACGGGCGAATATTTTGCGGCTTTTCTGTAAGCGTTCGCAAATAAATTGAATTTTAATTCGCTTATGGCGTTATCAGTGTCGTTATAATAGGTAAAATCCATTTTTCCGTCCAAAACGCCGTCTTTATAAACCAAATCAAGTTCATATACGCATCGGTCGGAACTTTTATCCGCACACGAAACGAAACAAAACGAAAAAGCCAGCGTTACCGCTACTAAAATTAAAGATATTTTCTTCATAAAAAAACCTCTCTCGGCAAAACTCTTACAACAGTTTATTCCGAGAAAGGTTTTATAATTCGCTTTTTAATTATTTTTCTTCCGCAACCAAATATTTTAACGGGTTTATTTTTACGCCGTTTTCGGTTACTTCGAAATGCAAGTGAGCGCCGTCTTGCATTTCTTGTAAATTAGACGACGAAACGCAGCCTATAACGTCTCCTTTTTTAACGGTTTGTCCCACCGTGACGAACTCGCCGTCGGCAAGCGAATTGTAAATAGATTTTAAACCGTCGCCGTGATTGATTGTTACGGTAGTTCCCGTAAGATACCCCGAAGTAACGCTTTCGACCGTACCGTCGTAAGCGGCATAAACGTTACTGCCGTCGGCGGCTGCGAAATCTATCGCAAGGTGCGCCGAAAACATTCCCAGCGTGGAATTAAACACCATACTTTCGCTGTAATCTTTTATGATTGTACCGTCAACGGGCATTGCGAATATAATTTCCGTAACGGTCGGCTTGGTAGGCTCTACGGGCTCAACGGGTTCAGTCGGTTCTACGGGTTCGTTCGGCAAATCCGGTTCGACAGGCTCGATGGGTTCTTGCGGCTCGACTACGGGCGGCTTTTCAAGCGTAGAACTTGACGACGTGTCTAAAACAAGCAATAAAGTTACCGATAGCGCAACCGCTAAAATGCAAAAACCTAAAACGAAATAAAATGCGTTCTTCCTCATAAATAGTAAAAATCTGTTGTTGGTTTTCATAAAACTCCTCCTAAATTTTCATATTATTTTTCAATAACCGCCGTAGATGACGGGCGAACCTATCACCACGTACTCGTTATTGATTGCTATATGTAAATTGATTTTTTGACCGTTTATTAAAACGTAATTTTTTAACTTAGGCGAAACGAAATAGTAACTTACCGTTTCCGCTACCGCTTCCGTCCTTACTTTTTTTGCCGAAAAATATTCGGTAAATTCTTCCATGTTAAATTCGCTTGTCGGAATTTTGCAACTTTCGCCCTTTATTTTATTGACGCAAGCCAAATGCGGATATTCCTTAAAATGCGAATTTGACGATGTCCCTGTATACACCGCACGACTTTCCGAAAAGCCTATAAAGGCAGGCGGATTGTTAAGCAGGGTTAAAACCAAAACTAACGATGCGGATAATACGATTATACTTAATTTCTTTAACATAAAAAAAATCCTTCCCGTTCTTTTCAGGAAGGATTGTTGACACAATATAAAATTTTTATACCCGTTTTTATTTAATTTTTCAATAGTTCCAAAACGCCCGTATCACGCATAAGATTCAACACCGAAAAAGAATCTTGCATATCGGGGGCGTAATAAACGGCTTTTCGTATTTCTTCAGCCGAATAATTTTCGATTAAGCCTTCGTCCCCGCCGAGTTTTACGTATGCGGAAAAAAGTTTGTCTTTCATAGCCGACAGTTTTTGCGTCTCTTCATAAAACTTTTGGTTTAAAAAGTTCAACTTTTTATCTATATCCTTTGCCTTTAACGAATGTTTTTTCATATCGGTTAAAGCGTCGTATTCTTTAATCCCCGTCAATTTGGCGTAATATTCGGCACGTTCCGCTATATCGGGAGCGGTCAATAAATTAGAATGTGGGTACTTAAAGAAAACATTGTATAAATCGATAAGTTTATAGGCGGCGTACAATTTCCGTTCGGAAAAAGAATAGTGTTTTTTCCCTGACGGCTCCAAATATTTGGCGACGCTGCTTTCTCCGCTGCCGCTGAGTATCTGCCCGTTCGTATAAATATCCGCTACGGAAATTTTTATTCTGTTTTTCAACAATTTTAAAGGGATATCTTCGGACGGATTTTTTAAAATATTCATCGAGTTCGATATACACGCCCGAACCAAATCGTAACTGTTTTTGCAAAGTCGTTCGCCGACCATAGTACCCCGTATGCGGTAATCTATCAACGATACGATAGCCGAAGCAAGCGAAGCGAACGCAACCGCTGAACTTTCTTTAGGCGAATTTTTTAAAAAATCTTCGTTTATTATTATATAGCGGTAACCTGCGCTTGAAATTTTCTCACGCCTGCCCTTAAACGTTACGCTTGCGGTCGGGGATAATATATCGTCGGCATCGGCTGACAAAGGCATAGTAATTAGCGGCAAATTTTTTACCGAAGCGAAATAATTTGCAACGCCGAAAAGGTAGGAATCAAAAACCACGATAGCGGAAACGTCGTCCGCCATAGTAAACAAACAACTTATATTTTCAAGCGAATCGTCAAACTTTCTGTTTATAATAATGCTTTCGGGGATTCCGCTTGCGTTTTTTATTGCGTTATCGACGAATTCGCCGTACTTATTACAAGTAGCCCTTGAACTTATAAAAAGGATTTTCCCTTTAGCGTTTGATTTTTTCAATGCGGCTTCAAAAGCGTCGAAACCGCCGTAAAAGGCTTCGGCGTTTACCGAATGAGTTTTTCCGCAAGAACAATTAAACTTAGCGGTCAATAATTCATTTAATGAAAGTTCGTATAAATTTTCCATAATAATATCCGTATTTGTTTTTTATTTTCTCTTTCATGTCATTCTGAGCGTAAGCGAAGAATCTATTTCCACCTGTCATTCTGAAGTTCGTCGTCAAAGCGACGGACGAAGAATCCCTTGGCGTTTCTTGTTTGCCATTACGTTACTGCATACCTGCTTTTTTAGATACTTCGACAGGCTTTGCAAGCCTGCTCAGTATGACACGGGTATAGTGTCATTCTGAACGAAGCGAAGAATCTAACACCACTTGTCATTCTGAAGTTTTGACATTCTCCCCACCTGTCATTCTGAAGTTCGTCGCCAAAGCGACGAACGAAGAATCTCATAGCGTTTCTTGTCGGTTATTGCAACACTACACCGCTTACGTTTTTAGATACTTCGACAGGCTTTGCAAGCCTGCTCAGTATGACAGCGTCGAAACTCAACTTTTTGTCAGCACTTTGTTAAAAACAAAGCGCAAGACTTTATAGTTGGTTTCTCCTTTTTCACGTAAATCTTTTGCTTTGCAAAATCTTTCCGTGAATTTTTTAATAATAATTTCTATTTTCTGTAATTCTAATCACTCTCACACCTGTCATTCTGAACGAAGTGAAGAATCTATATTTCAACGCATTACAACAGCGGTGCAAAGATTTGCAAAATTTTACCTGTTACGAAAGTAATAAAGCCCATTTTGAAATTTTCGTTTGTAATTTCGTTACATTTTTCAAAGGTTTCGTCAAAATCAACCTTCATTTCAGTCAACGCTTTTGTACCGTTCATCCACACTGCGTCCTCGTAATGATGCACTAAACTGCGGTAATCTAAATTTATTGTGCCGACAACGCCGACCGCATCGTCAGCAAGCATATTCTTTGCGTGTATAAAACCGGGAGTGTATTCGTAAATTTTTACGCCGCACGACAAAAGTTTTTTATAATTAGAACGGGTTATGGTGTAAACTACTTTTTTATCGGGTTTATGCGGCGTTATAATTCTTACGTCAACGCCCCTTTGAGCAGCCAAACAAAAAGCGTTTTGAAGTTCGTGGTCGATAATCAAATACGGCGTGGTTACGTAAAGATACTTTTTTGCGCCGTTAATGATATTAAGATACACGTTTTCGCCTACGTGTTGTGGCGAAAACGGCGCAGGTCCGTCTGCAAAAGGCTGAACTATGCCTTGATTTTCATACCTATCGCAATCGATGTTTAGGTAAGGCGCAAAATCTTCCGCAGTTTTTTTACAGCCGTTAAAAGTGATTAAAAACATCAAAGTAAAGCCCGCAACGCCTTTACCTTTAAGCATTACGGCGGAATCTTTCCAGTGCCCGTACGGGTGAGTAATATTTGCGTATTCGTCCGCAAGATTTATTCCGCCCGTGTATGCGACCTTGCCGTCTATAACGGTAATTTTTCTATGGTCCCTGTTGTTATGTACTGCGCTGACAATGGGGTGGAACGGCGCAAACTTAACCGCATTTATGCCGTACTTTTTCAAAATTTTATCGTACGACCACGAAACTTTGGACATACTGCCTATATCGTCGTAAATAAAACGCACGTCCACGCCTTGGCTGACTTTACGTTTAAGTACTTCTAAAACCGAACTCCAGACTTCGCCGTAATCGACGATAAAATATTCCATAAAAATAAATTTCTCGGCTTTTTCGAGTTCGCAAAGCAAACTTGAAAAGAAATCTTCCCCGCTAGAAAAATATTCGGTATAAGTGTCGGCAAAAGGATAGCCTGCGTCTACGTTCTTTATATAATTAGAATCCCCTGCATATTCTCCGCTAACCTGCGTTATGTTTTCCTTAAAAAAGCCGCTGTTTATCAAATCGGCGTTTTTATCCCTTACTTTTTGGAAGTATTTCCGTTTTAAGTAAGAAATTTTTCTAGGTCTAAGCAAAATATAAGCGACCGTGCCGAAAAGCGGAAAAATAAGTATAATCGCAAGCCAAGGAATTTTGTTATCGGGATACATATCGCTGTTAACAAGGCGCAAAAAAACGATTACGCTAAGAATTGTATTTATTAAGTTAAACCAGTAATAACGTTCGGAAGCGTTCCCTATAAGATAGAACAAAACGGTTGCTTGCAACACTATTGCCAAGCCTATAATGGTAAGCCGTCCGAAAAGCATTTTTAAAAATTTTTTCATTAAAAATATTATATACTGCGGTTTTATTTTTGTCAAGCGGGGATAATTTATTTAAAAAATCAATTTTTTTGAGCCTTTTAAAGAAAAATTTTGTAAATAGTATTGATTTTAAAGATTATTATGCTATAATGTAGTTAATAATTTTTTTATGGAGGTATTACCATGACTAAAAACGAATTAGTAAGGGATGTTGCAAACATTGCGGGGATTACGATTAAAAACGCAACGATTGCTTTGGACGCAGTAGTCAAAGCAATAATGGACGGAATGAAAAAGGGTGAAAAAATTCAAATTTCAGGTTTCGGCACGTTCGAAGTAAAAGAAAAACCTGCACGTGAAGGAATCAATCCGAGAACACAAGAACCCATTAAAATTCCTGCAAGCAAACTTCCGACGTTTAAGTTCGGAAAATCGTTCAAAGACGAAATAAACAAATAGTCTTTGTAAAAAACGCCGAACGGTTACCGTCGGCACAAAATTGAATAATTAAAAAAGCGAAGGGACTAAACATATAGTTCCTTCGCTTTTTTCTTTTTAAATTGTCAATAAAACAGATTGTTTTATTTGATAACTTTTGCCGTTATATATAAGCGTTCCGCCGCCAACCGTAGACAACACCGACAACTTGCCGCCTTTATAACTAACCGTTACACTGCCGTTTGCAACAGGCACGGTCGAAGTAAATTCTTTATATATCCCTTTATTAGGTCTGACTTCAAAAGTTTTTCCGCCGACCAAAGTTTGTTTTACGCCTGCAACGAATCTACCTAAAAAGTATATCGGTCCGCTACCCCAAGCGTGGCAAAGCGATTTTGCGAATTTGTTTCCGTACATTGCGAACTTTTCAACGCCCTTGACGTTTACATCGAACTGCTCGTAAAAAGTAGTTGCGCCGTCGGCAATCATTCCGCCCCAGTACGACGAAAGCGCTTTTTGCGCAACGTCTATGCACCCGACCTTACATAACGCAATAAGTTCGAAAAATTTAAAGTACGGCGTTTTAATTTCTTCTATTTTTTCGTTTAATAAAACTTTTTCAAGAATTTCTTGTTGTTCTTCTTCGGTTGCGAAATCGTACATTATAGCGAACACGTTTTGCTGACGATGAATTTCGTTTTTACCCGATTCGTACCCGTCGATAAATCCGCCGAGTTCTTTTTTGTAATAAAACTTATATATATTCTCTTTTAATTTTTCCGCATCGGGTAAAACCACGCTTTCGTCCCCTGCTATTTTGGCAAGTTCACGCATAACGCTTACCGTTTTATACAGTAATATTTGTTCGGCGCAGTGAGGACCTTGTTTATCCATAACGCCCCAGTCGATAAATACCCAGTCGCCATTTCTAGCACATACGAAGCCGTTTTCGTCTAACCGCCCAACGATAAAATTAAATAAAGCCTTTATTCTATCGTATATTCTTTTGATAAAATCCCCGTCGCCGCTGGCAAAATAATAGTCGTAACACGAAATTATCAAATACATAGAATAATCGTTTATGGTATTTATATGTTGCACGTACGGCGGCTTACCCAAAAGCGCTATAATTGTGCGTTTAATTATTTCGTTATCGGCGCAAATATACCTGTTTATCATAAACGACTGATATGCATCGCCCGACCAAACCCAACGGTCACGCTTTATTCCGTCAAGATAAAACTCTCTGGAACAAAGACGCAAAGTATATGCGCTTATATCGTATATTTTTTCAACTATTTCTTCGTCGCACGAAAAACTACCTATATCTTCGTAAGGCAAATATTCGTACTCGGCATAAATATTTTCGGGCGTTTCGTCGGAAGATAAAAACACGTATCTAAACGCACGCTGTCTTAACTTAATTTGCGAACTTGCATAAACGCTTTCATACAAAATAGCGTCCTTACCCGACAGCGATTCTTCCCTACTTTCCCCGTAATAAACGGTAAAATCCTTTTTCATTCCGTCGATACATAAATATCCGAACGTTTCCTTACCGAAATCGTACAAAATACCGCCGTTAACCTTTTCAACCGATACAGGCAATATTTTTTCGTAGGCAAAAGGAAAATTTTCCACGCTATCGGTTATTTCTTTATATTCAGGAACGCAACCTACTTTTTCATAATCTTCGGTACAAAGCGAAACTTCCCAAGTTTCGTCGGTTACAACTGTTTTGCCTTGTAAATAAATTGCAGGCAAACCGACATAATTTATAACGGTAACCAAAATAGCGTGTTTTCCTTTTTCCACATTAACGGGAGTATCCGACGAATAAAAAACGCCGTCAATTCTTAAATAACCTTTGCCGTTGACTTTTAAAATTACGGTATCGTCAACTTCGCTTTCTACAATCTTTCTAAACCTGACGTTGGGGTGCACGTTGGAAAGATTGAACGGTGACGGATAATCGATACCGAACTCCTGACGTCTGGAATGAAGTTTTAAAGAATGGTACAATTCGTAATCGCCGTAGTACCATATCCATTTTGCCTGTTTACTCATTATTCTTTTCCCTTTTCCTTCCTAATTTCTTTTACTCGTTTTTCATAGCCGTTATCGGACGGAACGTAGTAAGTTCGCCCCTGCAAACTCTTTGGCAAATAATCTTGTTTCACCCAACCGCCGTAATCGTGGGGATATTTATATGTTGCGGAAATCTTTTTATCGGCTTCGCTTGCGTATACCGAATTTTTCAAATACGGCGGAACTACGTCGTCCTTATTTTCGGTTGCGTCCTTATCGGCGGCAGCCATAGCGGTAATAACCGAATTCGACTTAGGCGCTTCGCAAACGTAAACCACTGCGTGCGATAGCGGAATAAGCCCTTCGGGTTTGCCTAATTTTTCAAATGCGGTCAGTGCGGAAACGGCAACGACCATAGCGTTTGAATCCGCCATACCGACGTCCTCGCTTGCGTGCGCAACTAACCTTCTTGCGATGATTAACGGGTCGCAACCGCCGTTTATAAGCCTGTACATATAGTATAAAGCGGCGTCGCTGTCGCTCCCCCTTAAACTTTTACAAAAAGCGGATAGAATATCGTAATAAAGCGTTTCGTCGTAAGAAAGAGCCTTTCTTTGTATACTTTCTTCGGCGTCTTTAAGCGTAATTTCTATATGTCCGTCGGGATTCGGTTTTGTAGTAAGTGCGGCAAGTTCCAAAGCGTTGTACGCAACACGCAAATCACCTGCGCTCATTGCCGAAAAATGCGCATACGCTTCGGGGCAAACCGTAATATCGTAATTTCCTAGTCCCCTTTCCTTATCGGCAACGGCACGCTCCAAAGCGCCATAAATATCTTTTTCGCTAAGCCGCTTAAATTCAAAAATTCTACAACGGGAAACTATTGCGGGCGTCATCGAAGCATACGGATTTTCCGTAGTGGAACCTATAAAAATAATATCCCCTTTTTCTATTGCGGGTAGTAACGAATCCGACTGCGTTTTATTGAATCTATGACATTCATCGAGCAATAAATACGTGCGTTTGCCGTACATTTTAAGGTCGTTTTGCGCTTTGGTAACCGCTTCTTTCACGTCGGATATGCCTGCGTTTACGGCGTTTAATTTTACGTAATTTCCGCCCGTTGAATTAGCCACGATATTAGCAAGCGTGGTTTTGCCCGTCCCCGGCGGTCCCCAAAATATACAACTGCCAAGCCTGTCTAATTTAATAGCCCTGTTAAGCAAACTGTTTTCGGAAACGATATGCGTTTGACCGATAAATTCTTTAAGAGTTCTTGCCCGCATACGTTCGGCAAGCGGTTGCATCTTTTGTATTTGGTTTTGAGAAGCGTAATCGAATAAATCCATAAT
>CAZMOQ010000010.1:0-18773 GCA_964568155.1 uncultured Clostridia bacterium
TCATCGAAAGAAAGGAATTGCGTTTTGTTAAAGACGTTACCAAAAAAGACGCCTTGTTCTTAGTCCTTTCAGGCTTCGCTACGGGCGCAAGTTGGTTGTGCTACTATTATGCGATACAAAAAGGACAGGTCAGCGTGGTCGTTCCCGTAGATAAAATGAGCATTTTGATTACCGTGTTTTTTTCTCTTATCGTATTTAAGGAAAAATTATCTAAAAAATCTTGGTTAGGGTTGGCGTTGCTAACCGCAGGGACTGTTTTAATGGCGGTATTAACTTAAAAATATTGTTGCGAAAAAAGTCTAGTTATCCCAAGAAAGAACGATTCTAGAACCATCGTGCGGTTTATTCCACTTATAACGTATTTCTTTTCCGTCCGACGAAATAAAAGTATCGGG
Organism: uncultured Clostridia bacterium; assembly: GCA_964568155.1. GTDB lineage: Bacteria > Bacillota > Clostridia > Christensenellales > Borkfalkiaceae > UMGS775. Next base: position 396 of record CAZMOQ010000010.1, read on the forward strand.
GCAGGACGTTTTTTTAAAATTTTTTATTTTTAACTCCCCGTCGTTTTTATCCGCTAAAAGAAAAACTTTATTTATTTTTTCAATTTGTTCGTCCGTCAATAAGTCGGGTTTTACCGACGCAAGAGTGGTCATTCCCGTTCTTGCGCATAAGTCCAAAAAATCTAAATTAGCGTCAAAATCAACCTTTTCCGTAAAGGCTGCGCAATCGGGGTCGGCTTTGTAAAAAGCGTTATTTAAAGGCAAACGCATTATTGAATTAAGCCCGTGACGCTTTGTCCATTCAAACGACGTTCCGCTGGTGTCGTTGCCTATTCTATATATGGGTATAATGCCTGCCGTTAAATGGCTTATCGTTTGGCAACCTATTATTTCGGCGCCGCCTGCGCTTTGCCAAATGGTTTTATATAGATTTTTAAGAATCATTGCGGTGGTTTTGCTTTTGTCAAAGTATTTAATTTCGTCAGAACAAGTTAAAAAATTGCAACCGCCGTCATCGGCCGTTAGGCATATTCTTCCCGTTGCGTCGGTGGTCGTAAAATCGAATTTTATAAGGTCGAACCCCCAACTGCGTATTTTTTTCGTGTCGTTTTCGACTTTTTGCAAGGTGTAGGGGTGCGACGGGTCTAATACCGTTCCGCCGTAATTTTTCGTTAAAACGGCTTCTTCGGGGACGTCTTCGGTAGTTAAAAGCGGCCTAAACCAAATGCCTGCTTTTGCGCCCTTCGAATGAATAAATTCAACTAGTTTTTCAATATCTTTAAAACGGCTGTTAGGAACCCACGCACCGCCTATGCATTTTGTATCTTGGGGGTTTTCTCGGTTTAGTTGCCAACCGTCGTCGATAATCATATACGGCTTGTTTTTGCAACCTTTAGTAAGCCGCATAAGCAGTTTTGTTTCTTTTATAACCGTTTCTTTTGAAATATTGCCGTACGCCCAGTACCAGTTGTTTAACCCGAAAACGGGGTGGCTAGGTAAAACGGGATTATCGCATATTTTTTTTGCAAACGCCGCCGCAACGGAAAAACAATCTTCGTTTTTACTTCCAAAAAATTCAACTACTTCGCAAGCGGTAAACGGCGAATTTACGGTTACGCCTTCGTTGCCGCAACAAAGGTTTAAAAACAGCGTGATTCCGTCGGTATCTACGTTGAACAGCGCAAAACAGTTTGCGCCCGTTTTTACGCCGTAACATTGCGTTACGCCGTCGTTTATTATATAGCAAAAATTCGGCAACGCTCTCGAAGGCATTACCGAACGCCATTCCAAGTATGCGCCGATTCCCGCCCTTTCCCACTGGTCGCCGAAAACTCTGTCAACGTTGCTTAAATCGCCCCTGAAACGAAGTTTTAAATATTTTACGTGGCTTTTGTTAGGATAAATTATTACTTTTGCGGACTTATTTTCTACAACGTATTCGTATTTTACGTCGTTCGTAAGGTTTTCTTCAAACCTGAAATCGCTGTTTTCGGTTGCACCGTACGCTGCGTCGGGTTGGCGTAATAAAGATAACATAAAAACACCTTCGTCAATAATTTTTTTAATCATATCATATAGTTAAGCGTTTTGCAATTATTTTATTTGTCAATATTTTGGTTGTTTTTTATTCCGTAAAAAACTTTACTTATCGACGTATAAAAATTTTTTTAACGGGGAAAATTCAGGTAAGTAAATTAAAAGGAGTTTTTTATGAATAATTTAACACAAAAAGAAGTTACTTTTATTTCCGACTTGCTCACTCAGGAAGGTCGTGCTTGTAAAAAAGCAAGAATTTATTCCCGAACGCTTACCGACCAAAATCTTGCGGAAACTATGTCTAAGATTGCGGACAGCCACGAAAAACGCTATAATGCGTTGCTCGATTTGCTTTAAGGGGGGGGTGCCGTATGAAAGGATATAAAGCGGAAATCACTTTGAACGAAAAAGATTCTTTAACCGATATTTTGTTAATGGAAAAGGAACTTGTAAAACAATACGCAGGTGCGATAACCGAAGGAGCAAGCAAGGGGTATCGTTCGGTCGTAAAAACTAATATGGAAACTGCCGTGCAAGACCAGTTTTCGGTATTCACGGTAATGAATAAGCAAGGTTTGTACGAAACGCAACCTGCCGACAAAGCGGTTGCGGATAAGCAAAAACAAACGTTTAGCGAAGAATTAAGTCAACTATCGTAAGCAAAAAAACGTACGTCGAAGTGTTTCGGCGTACGGTTTTTTTATTTACTTTTCGTTGTTTTGTACGTAAATTTTGTTTATTTCGTCGGGGTTTATCACTATTTTTCTTACAGGCGTTCTTTTCCTTTTTTGTTTTTGGGGCGCAGCGTTTTGGTGTTTGGGTTTTTCGGGTTCGGGTTTTTCTTGCTTTACGGGCTTTGCCGTTACGTATCTATAATAAAATACGCAAAGTTTTACGAATACGCATACTGCGCCCGAAAAAATAAATATAAGTATTAAGTAAAGTCCGCCGATTAAGGACGGGGAAAGAATAAGATGTGTCATTTTCGTACCGCCGATTGTATTTTAACATACTATAAACCGCTTTTTATGGCGAATTTCGGCATATATGCAAAATTTATGTAAAAACGCTTTACTTTACGATAAAAGAAGTGTAAAATTTACTTATAAAAATATCTTTGGGGCAGGGTGAAATTCCCTATCGGCAGTACAGTCTGCGAGCGCACTTTTTGCGCATGATTCGGCGAAGTTCCGAAACCGACGGTTATAGTCCGGATGGAAAAAGTATTTTAAGTACCGCTTGTTTTTTGCCCCGCACAGGGGCATTTTTTAGTCCCCGTTGCAATATTCGGCGGTCGGGAAGGTAGTAATGAAAAACACATTTTCAACTAAAAACATTGCAGGTATGGCAGTTTTCGCAGCGCTGGCTTACATTATTTCCTTTTTGGAAATTCCTTTGTTTCCTGCGGCGCCGTTTTTGAAGTTAGACTTTTCAAACGTGTTTATAATGCTTGCAGGGTTTATGTACGGGCCCTTGCCTGCGGTGCTGGTCGGCGTAGTAAAAGAACTTTTGTGTTTGATAGGCACTTCGTCTTTCGGCATAGGGCAAATAGCGAATATGCTTGTTATTTGCGCATTCGTGTTGCCGCCGTCTATAGTTTATCTTTTCAAAAAAGGGTTAAAGTGGGTTATAACAACCCTGTCTTTTTCCTGTTTGTTGCAAACCGCCGTTGCGCTTTTGGTTAACAGGTTTATAACTTTTCCGCTTTACGGTATGGCGGAAGCGTTTGACGGGCTGATTTGGGTGATTATAGGCTTTAACCTAATTAAGTCGGTATCGGTCAGCGTTATAACGATATTGCTTTATAAAAAAGTATCTTATATTTTTAAGAAAATAAATTTGCAAAATTCTTCAAAGTAGGTTACAATATAATTATGGAATACATTACGAAATCGGTCGAACAAACTTTTGCGCTTGCAAAAGAATACGCTAAGACGCTTAATAACGGCGACGTAGTTATTTTATCGGGGGATTTGGGCGCAGGCAAAACGGCGTTTACCAAAGGTCTTGCCGCAGGGCTTAATATAGCGGACGAAGTAACCAGCCCCACTTACGCTTATCTTAACGTTTACGGCGAAAGGTTATATCATTACGATTGTTACAGGCTTTCTTGCGGAGAAGACGCCGAAAATTTAGGGCTTACCGATTATTTTTGCGGAAATAACATATGCGTTATAGAATGGGCTGAAAATATTTCTGACGTTTTACCCGAAAACTGTAAACGGGTTACCATAACTAAAATAGATGAAAATACAAGGAAAATAATATTGTGAACTACCTTGCTATGGATACGAGCGGAAGTCATTTGACGGTTGCGCTCAAGATGAATGAAAAATTATATACGGTATTTAACGAAAACTGCGGCGTATTGCACTCTACTGCGCTTATGCCTGCGGTGGAAGATTTGTTAAAACAAGCAAACGCAACGCTTTCGGACGTGGATTTTATAGCCTGTTCGGTAGGCGCAGGTTCTTTTACGGGTATAAGAATAGGTATTTCTACCGTAAAAGCGCTTTGTTATGCGGCAAATAAACCTTGCTTAGGGGTAACTTCTTTCGACGTTATCGCATATGATACGATTGACGGCGACGCTCTTGCCGTAATCGACGCCAAGCACGGGTGTTTTTATGCGCAAAAGTATAAAAATTTTAAACCCGTAACCGAAGCGAAGTTCGTGTCGGGGGAAGAACTTATTACTCTTAGCGGCGGCGATAAAATAGCGTGTTCTTCGGATATTCGATTCGAAAGCGTAAAAATAAATTTGCTTAACGGGTTCATAAAAGCGGTGGAAAGTAAGTCTAAAGAAGCAACTTTCGATTTTGAAAAACTCGTTCCGCTGTATATAAGAAAAAGCCAAGCGGAGGAAAACAGATGACGGTACGTCAGTGGAAATACACGGATATAAAAAAAATAGCCGAGTTCGAAGAAAAGCAAATGTTCCCCGACCGTTGGACGTATAATCAACTTGCCGAATCGTTTTTGAACGATAAATTCAAGGGCTTTTTGCTTGAAACCGACGACGGCGAAATTATCGGGACTATTGCGCTCAACTTCGGTCTTGACGAAGCCGATTTGGTAAACGTTTTGGTAGCCGCAAGGTTAAGGAAAACGGGACTTGCAACCCTGCTTATGCGAACCGTGCTTGACGAATGTGAAAAAATAGAACTCAACAAATTATTTTTGGAAGTAAGGGAAAGCAACGTGCCCGCAATAAGACTTTACGAAAAATTCGGTTTTGAAAGAATTTCAAAAAGGAACAATTATTACGGGGACGGCGAAAACGCCATAGTAATGCGTAAAACTTTCGATTACTCTAAGGGGGTATAATTATCAAAGACTCGTTTTCTTTTACGAAAGAAAACAAAAAACTGTTGTTTTTGCACGGATACCTTGCGGATAAAAACAGTTTTTCTATGCAAATAAAGTTTTTCAAAAATTATTACGATTGTTATGCCGTAGATTTGCCGGGATTCGGCGAAAATAAGGTTATGCCGTATCCTTATTCGCTTGACGACTACGTGACTTTCGTTAAAGATTATATGAAGATGAACGGGATAGTAAAACCCGACGTGATAGCACATTCTTTCGGTGCGAGGATAGCGGTAAAAGCCGCCGCAGCCGATAAAAATTTGTTCGGTAGGTTGGTAATCGTCGGCGGCGCAGGGTTAAAGCCTAAAAGAAAGCCCGTTTATTACGTAAATAAAGTAAAATTTTCTATATGTAAAATCTTCGTAAATAAAGATAAATTAAAAAAATATTATTCTAAGGATTATCTTGCGTTAAATTCCGTAATGCGGCAAAGTTTTATAAAAATAGTAAACGAATATTTAGACGAAACGTCTAAAAGCGTATTAAACAAAACGCTGTTGGTTTACGGAAAAAACGATACCGAAACGCCTTTATATATGGCTAAACGGTATAAAAAATATATAAAAAACAGCAATCTTTTAACTATGGAAAACGCAGGGCATTTTTGCTTTTTGGAAAAGCCCGTAGCGTTTAATTATGCGGTTAGGGAATTTTTGCTGAATAAGGAGAAAGTATGCCCGTTATAGAAGCCGAATATTTTTCCGAACTTTACAGGTTGGAATTTTTAATAGTATACGCCGCTATTTGCGTGTTGAACGGCGTGCTTTTGTTGTTTTCTTCTAATAAATTTTTGTTAGCGTTTCAACAATGCCGTTATAACGAAAAAGAATATTTAAAATGGTTTTCAAGCAAGCAAAACAGTTATATTCCGAGATTGTTTTTGCTGTGTTTAATGGCGTTTTTGTTTTTTTGCGTGCTTTGCACCACTTTCGCAGGCGTTGCGGGCGATATAGTATCGTCTTACGTGGGGTTTGCCTCGTATATACTTTTCGTTTCGATATATATCAATACCGAGCGGCACGTAAACGCTAAAATTCATCTTAAAAAAACCAGGCGAATGGTAAGGCTGTGCATAACGTATTTTATACTTATAATGGCGCTTACTTTCGGAATAATAACCCTTTCGAACGCTTTGGCTTTTTGGTTCAAATCCAAGGCTTTTGCGTTGGTTATGTATTCGCTTACCTGCGTAACCCCTTTGATTGCGCCTATAGTTTTAACGCTTGCGTCTGTTATAAATAAACCTTTCGAATCTTGGAACAACAAGCGTTATATTGCGGCAAGTAAAGAAGTGCTTAATAAATCGGGCGTATTAAAGATAGGCGTAACGGGCAGTTACGGGAAGACCACCGTAAAAAATATGTTGTCCACGATACTCGGCTGCAAATACAGGGTGCTTGCAACGCCCGAATCGTACAATACTCCGTTAGGGGTTTCGCTTGCGGTTAAAAAACTCGACGCCACGCACGATATTTTCATAGCGGAAATGGGCGCACGGCATAAAGGGGATATAGAAGACCTTGCCGCCATAGTTAAACCCGATTACGCAGTGCTTACGGGGGTAAATTCTCAACATTTGGAAACTTTCGGCAGCGAAGAAGTCATTTTGGCTACAAAATTCGAACTTTTCAAAAGTTTGGGCGAAGGGGGCAAAGGGTTTTTCTCGTCGGATAACGAAGGTGCAAAATTGCTTTACGATAATTTCGACGGGGAAAAATATCTTGCGGGCATAGACGGCGATTTAGTCAAAGCGGAAAACATAGTTATTACCGAAACGGGTATGAATTTCATCTTAAAAATCAAAGGCGAAAAACCCGTAAACTGTAACACAACGCTGCTCGGAAAGCATAATATTAGTAATATATGCCTATCTGCGGGCGTTGCGTATAAAATAGGGCTTACTCCCCGAGAGATTGCCGACGGAATAAACAGGCTTAAAGCGGTAAACCACAGGCTCGAACTCGTTACTAATCAGCGTGGAATAAAAATTATAGACGACAGTTACAACTCTAACGAAGACGGCGTAAAAGCCGCTACGGAAGTGCTTAAATCTTTTGAAGGTAGAAAGATAGTGGTAACGCCGGGGTTGATAGAGTTAGGTAAGCGTGAAAATTTAGCGAATTACGAAATGGGAAAAAGTATGGCTGCCGTTTGCGACAAATTGATTATAATAGGCAGGCATAACGCCGAAATGCTTATTAAAGGCTGGTGTGACGGCGGAAAAACAAGCGAAGACGTTATATTCGCCAAAAGTTTGGCTAAAGGCAACGAAAAACTTAACGAAATAATGAAGGAAGGCGACGTCGTTTTGTTTGAAAACGATTTGCCCGACACTTACAACTGAAAAAATATAAGACGCACCAAAGTTATAAAAAAATGACGGAGGTGCTTTTTTATGAAAACTATACTCGTATTTTTCGGCGGGCAAAGTCCCGAACACGATATTTCGATTCTTACAGGCGTTATGACCGTAAACACCGTCGATAAGCAAAATTTCGAAGCCGTGCCCGTGTATATCGACCGCAAAGGAGAGTGGTTTACGGGCGAAAATCTTAAAAATCCGGATTTTTATAAACGATTAGACAAAAGAAAGTTGAAAAGAGTTATTATTTTATCGGGGGATAATTCTTTATACCTTCTAAAAGGTAAAAAAATTAAAAAGGCGTGCGCTGTCGCTTGCGCAATCAACTGTTTGCACGGCGTAAAAGGGGAAGACGGCGCATTAAAAGGGCTTTTGGATTTGTCGGATATACCGCTGGTCGGTTCGCCTATGCTTGCGTCGGCGGCGGCTATGGATAAGGTCGCAACTAAAATATTTTTGAAGGGCATAAACGTAAAAACCCTGCCGTACGAAGTCTATAACGACGATACCGACTTAGATAAAGTAGCCCTGAATTTAGGATACCCCGTAATGGTAAAACCCGCTAATTTGGGCTCTAGCATCGGCGTAAACAAGGCGGCGAACAAAGCGGAATTTATAAAAAGCGTAAATAAAGCGAAAAAATTCGATTATAAAATTATTTTGGAAAAATGCGCCAAGGGTAAACTTGAAATTAACGTGGCGGTTTATAAAGGTCAAAACGGCGTCGTCGTTTCGGAATGTGAAATGCCGTCCACCCAAAACAAATTTTTAACTTTTGAAGATAAATATGTGTCGGGCGAAAGAATATTCCCTGCGCCCATAAGCAAAAAACTGTCCGATAAAATAAAAACGATTGCCGAAAAAGTTTATACTTCGCTGTGGTTTTCGGGAGTTATCCGCATAGACTTTTTAGTAAGCGAAGGCGTGCCGTACGTAAACGAAATAAATTCCGTGCCCGGTTCTATGGCGTACTATCTTTTCAGCGACACTTTCAGCGGCTTTAAAGATATGCTTACCGATATGATATTGACGGCAATGCAGGATTTTAATTCAAAAAGCACGCTGATAAACAGGTTCGATTGCGATATTTTAAAAAATACGGGTGGTAAGGGCGGCAAACGCTTTGACAATTAAGTTCGTTTTATGTAAAATAATAGGTAGCAAAAGTATTGCTACCTTATTTTTTTAGGAGAATCGATATGCAAAAAATAAAGATGACAACGCCGCTAGTCGAAATGGACGGCGACGAGATGACCAGAATACTTTGGAAGTGGATAAAAGAAGTTTTAATTACTCCTTTCGTAGACTTAAAAACCGAATACTACGATTTAGGACTTGAAAATAGGGATAAAACGGACGATAAAGTTACCGTTGACAGCGCAAACGCCACAAAAAAATACGGCGTTGCCGTAAAATGCGCAACCATAACCCCTAATGCGCAAAGAGTGGAAGAATACAATCTTAAAGAAATGTGGAAAAGTCCCAACGGAACTATAAGGGCAATGCTTGACGGCACCGTTTTCCGTGCGCCCATACTCATCGACGGCATAACGCCGTATATCCCTACTTGGAAGAAGCCTATCGTAATAGCAAGGCACGCTTACGGGGATATATACAAGGCTGTGGATATGAAGACGGCGGAAGGCAAAGCGGAACTTGTTTTTACCGATAAAAACGGCAATAAGACGGTAAAAGAAATTCATAATTTCGACGGAAACGGCATAATTTGCGGTATGCATAATACCGATAAATCCATTTACAGTTTTGCAAGGGCGTGCTTTAATTATGCGTTAGATACTAAAATGAATTTATGGTTTTCTACGAAAGATACTATAAGCAAAATTTACGACCACCGCTTTAAGGATATATTTGCCGAAGTTTACGAAAACGAATATAAAGATAAGTTCGAAAACGCAGGTATAGAGTATATGTATACTTTAATCGACGATTTAGTCGCAAGGGTAGTTCGTTCGGAAGGCGGTATGATTTGGGCGTGCAAAAATTACGACGGAGACGTTATGAGCGATATGGTTGCAACGGCGTACGGCAGTCTTGCAATGATGACCAGCGTTTTGGTTTCGCCCGACGGGCTTTACGAATACGAAGCGGCACACGGCACGGTTACCCGCCATTACTATAAATACATAAAGGGCGAAAGCACTTCGACTAACCCCGTTGCAACGATATTCGCTTGGACGGGCGCACTTGCAAAAAGGGGTGAACTTGACGGCAACGCCGAACTCACTGCATTCGCTAAAAAACTTGAAAAAGCCACGATAGACACTATCGAAAGCGGCTATATGACGGGCGATTTGGTCGGAATGTTCAAGAAAGAAGGAATTACGCCGATAAAACTTGAAAGCAAAGCGTTCCTAGAAAAAATAGCGGAAAAATTAGCCTAACGGCATAATTTTTGAAAGTTTTTAACGATTTATATCAAAAAATATAATTACACATAAAAAAGGTTTGGCGTTTTTTCGTCAAACCTTTTGAGTTTTTAATACAAATAATAATCGGGTTTTAAGTTAAAATATATCAGACATCGTTTCGGGGGTAAATACTGCCAGCATAATTATGGATACTAAACCTAAAACAATACCGAGTACATTTTTAATCGATAATTTTTCTTTATAAATAAACAAGCCGACAAGCGACGTAATGCAAGTTGCAATCGACGCCGAAACGGGGAACAGTATAGCCGTGCTTACCGTTTTGCCTAGTTCGGTTACAAGTAGATTTATTATGAATACTGCGAAAGCAAGTAAAGCGCCGCAAATCAACAATATTTTGTTTAAGCGTGTTTTTTCGGTAACGGGTAATACTTCGTTTGTACGTAAAAGTAATTTTGCGGAATGTTTTTCTTTTAGACACATAATTAAAAATCCTGTTGCCATTATAATTGCGCTGCAAACGAACATAAAAAACGAAAATCCTGCCACGTTTCCGTCGGTAATTTTTAACGAAAAGTATTTTTGTGAAAATTCAACGCCGCCTTCCCCGAGCATAGAAATTATTAACAATACCCAAGTGCTTTTACTTATTTTTTGCGGTTGAGTATCGCCGTCGTCAGTTTTATTCGACGATAATAAATAGGCGGATAGGAAAAAGAGTAACAAACCTGCACATTGAATAATACTCATGGGTTCGTCAAAGAAAATCCAACTTAGTATGCAACTTATCAATAATCCGCCGTACGCAAACATAGAGGCAATTATTATTTTACAACCTTTTATAGCGTACAAGTTTGCGTAAAATTGAATCATCAAAAAAACGGCTGTTACAAGACCGCAAATAAAAGTGGGGAGCGTTAAACCGCTAAAATTTGAAAAACATACGGTAATGAACGCAAATATTGCGGCAAGCGCTTCGTAATATATACCATATAAGAAGAAAATTTTATTATTTTTTACTTCTATGCTTGCCTGTTTTCCGCAAATCGATTGAACAACTCGCATTAAAGCGATTATGGCAAAGAAAACGAAAATCAATTTTTTTTATCTCCTTAAAATTTAACTTGCTTAAATTTTAACATCACATAGTTTATAATGTAAGCAAAAATATGCAAGCACGAAGTATTTGCAAATATTTTTGCGCCACATTTCAATTTAGAAGTTGCAAGTGCGCCAGCACATTTGTAAAATTCTCAATTTTACAAATAATTTGCGTTAGCAAATATTGCAACGATAAATTATAATACAAGCGAGCAAACTTGCTTGCAAGGAGCAGCAACTTCGCAGTATTTCAAACTTAGAAGTGTAAAAACGATAGTTTTTACAGCAAAACGAATAGTTTTGCAAATCTTTGCCGTTAGGCAAAAGATTTACTTCTTATAGTTTATGTTAACATATTGAAAAATTATTTTCAAGCGTTTGTTATGTAAAAGTAAAAAAAGTTTCACCTTTGTGTGGAGTGAAACTTTTTTTGGTTAACAAAATTTATTTAGCGTTTCGTTGTAAAAATAATTTACGTTTTTAAGTCGGGTTTTTATCGTTTCTTCAGAACATTCGTAATCGTCGCAAAATGCGGCTAGCGACGGAAATTCGTCACGTAATTTGGTGTTTACTAACGATAGTAACAAAAAATCGTCTGTCGGTAAAGTTTTCATATTTCTCCTTTTTTAATATAGCGTAAACTTGCTAATGCAAAGCGAAAAACGGGAAAATAACAGTAGTGTTGTAGATTCTTCGCTCCGCTCAGAATGACAGTACCCCTTGTCATACTGAGCCTTGCCGTAGGCAGGCGAAGTATCTAAAAATAGATTCTTCGCTTCGCTCAGAATGACAGGTAGAAAACGTTCAGAATGACGGGTAGAAAACGCTTAGAATGATAATAGCCTTGTTATACTGAGCAGGCTTGTAAAGTTCATATTTTTGACATAATGAGTAGCCTTGACAATTTCACATTTTGGATATATTCAAAGCCTATAATCTTGTCATACTGAGCAGGCTTGCAGCACAACGACTATCCTTCACGCCCTTGTCATACTGAGCAGGCTTGTAAAGCCTGTCGAAGTATCTAACAAATAGATTCTTCACTTTGTTCGGAATGGCGAACATACTCAAGAATGACAGGTAGAGCGTTTAAGAATGACAAAATAAGAACATTCATTAAGACAAGTGGAACATATTATCGAAACAGGTCGCAAAAATGCCTGCAAATAATTGTGTTAGTAATGCAAAAATTTATTTTTGCAAGCCGTTTTTCATTACCTTTCTTTCTATTGCTTTTTGTATTTCAACGAAAGGAACAATCATTGCCGAGCACGCTATTGCGATAAGCCATTCTAAAATCGACAGTTGTTCGCAAGCGAATAATTCGGCAATCGGCGGTATAAGGGTTACCATAAGCACTAACGCTACGCCGATTATAAACGAAAAATTCAACCACTTGTTGGCAAACAGTTTTTTGTTGAGTATGCTGTGATATTCCGAGCGCATATTGTAACTGTGGAAAAGTTGTATAAAGCACAAAGTTATAAATGTCATAGTCATTGCTTCTTCGTGCGTGCCGCAAGCGTAATCTCCTAAGCAATACGCCAACATAACGAGCGCCGTTTGCATAAGCCCTTGTATTATGATATTAAGTCCTGTTTTCCCTGCAAACAAATTTCTTTGAGAATTTCTAGGCGGATAATTCATAACGTCGCTTTCAGCCGCTTCTACGCCTAACGACAGCGCAGGGAAACTGTCGGTAACCAAGTTAACCCAAAGTATCATAACCGGCGTTAAAAATTCTTGACCGGGTTTTAATAGGAATACCGTTGCGATAAACAAACACAAAACTTCCGCAGTATTTGCCGAAAGTAAAAATTGTATCGCTTTTTTAATGTTTGCAAATATTTTTCTGCCTTCTTCGACGGCGTTTACTATCGTGGCGAAGTTATCGTCGGCGAGAATCATATCCGCTGCGCCTTTGCTTACGTCTGTACCTGTTATTCCCATACCTATGCCGATGTCCGCTTGTTTTATGGAAGGAGCGTCGTTTACGCCGTCGCCCGTCATCGCAACTACTTTGTTAAGGCTCTTATACGCTTTAACAATCCGCACTTTGTTTTCGGGGCTGACTCTTGCGAACACGCTGTATTCTTGAATTACTTTTACGAATTCTTCGTCAGTGAGTTTGTCTATTTCCGAGCCCAACATAACTTTATCGTCTTTTTTCAATATGCCGATTTCTTTAGCGATTGCGGCGGCGGTAACCGAATGGTCGCCCGTTATCATAATGGGGCGTATACCTGCTTTTACGCAAGTTGCAACCGCTTGTTTTACTTCGGGGCGAGGGGGGTCTATCATTCCTACGAGTCCTACGAAAACAAGATTGCTTTCAAGCGTTTCCTTGTCGTCAAGGTCGTCGTATTTTACCGCTACGCTTAAAACTCTTAAAGCGTTCTTCGCCATATTTTCGTTTGCGGCTTTAATTTTCTTTTTGTCGTCGTCGGTAACGTTGCGCACTTTGCCGTTATCGTAAATAAGGGTGCATTTATCTATTAAAACATCGGTTGCGCCTTTTACGTAAGCAACGGCGTCGTTTCCGTTTTTATTTACCGTCGTCATCGTTTTACGAACGCTGTCAAAGGGAAGTTCGTCTATGCGAACCCATTCGTTTTTTAAATCGGTAAGGGAAAAACCTTTTGAAATCGCAAAATCTACCAAAGCGGTTTCGGTCGGGTCGCCGGTCAATATGCCGTCGGTTTCGACGGTATCGTTACAAAGAGTCATCGCAACGGTAAGCAACTCTCTGTCCTTTTCGTTTGAATATTCTTCGGCTGAAATTTCGCCGCCGCTCAAAGTAAATAATTTTTTAACGGTCATTTTGTTTAGCGTAAGCGTACCCGTTTTGTCCGAACAAATAATTTCGCAACACCCTAGCGTTTCTACCGACGGCAAGTTTCTTATAAGCGCATTTTTCTTGCTCATTTTTTGCACGCCTAAAGCAAGAACGACGGTGACTACGGCAGGTAATCCTTCGGGAATCGCCGCAACGGCGATAGCGACAGCCGTCATAAACGAATGTATAATTACGTTGCCGTTGATAGCGGTGGATTTTAATAAGGAGCAAACGAAAATTATCGCAGCAGCGATTAAAATTACTACGCTTAATACTTTCGCCGTCTTGTTGATTTGTTTTTGTAACGGCGTTGCGCTGTCGTTTCCGTCCGAAAGCATTTTTGCTATTTTACCTACTTCGGTGGCCATACCCGTCGCAACGACTATGCCTTGCCCCCTTCCGTAAGCAACCGTTCCGCCCGAATACGCCATATTGCTTCTATCCCCTAAAGGAGCGTTTTCTTCGGGTAAAACCGAAAAATCTTTTTCGCAGGGGACCGATTCGCCTGTTAAAGCGGATTCTTCTATTTTTAACGACGTCGAAAAGGTAAGACGCAAATCGGCGGGAACGATATCCCCCGATTCAAGCACCACGATATCGCCGACAACGACTTCTTCGCTACGGATTTTTATAGTTTTGCCGTCCCTTATAACTTTGCAAAAGGGCTTGTTCATATTTTGCAACGCCTCGATTGCCGATTCCGCTTTGTTTTCCTGAATCAGCCCTACTATTGCGTTTACGATTACTATAATCATAATCACGGCGCTGTCGATAAGTTCGCTCGGGGCGTTATTGAAAATCGCAATGCCTGCGGATATCAGCGCAGCAGCGATTAAGACTAAAATCATAACGTCTTTGAACTGTTCGATAAATTTTACGAAAATGCTTTTCTTCTTTTTCGCAGCAAGTTGGTTTTTTCCGTTTTTAGCAAGTCTTGTTGCCGCTTCGGTCGAAGTAAGCCCTGTTTCCGAAGAAGAAAACGTTTTATAAACTTCTTCTACGGGTTTGGTGTAAATTGCCATAAATGTTCTCCTTTTTGTAATAATACGGTCGGGGCGTATGTTTCGTCGGCGTAAAAAAAAGACTTTCAATGCGTAAAAACGCATCAAAAGTCTTGTTACCAAACGGCTGTTCCGCCAGAAGATTTACTTCGAGATTGTTGGCGGTAACATACAACTACTCCCTATTGATAAGAAAATTTTAACATAATACCATTTTTATGTCAAGCGTTTTTATCGGTTTATACGGGGTATATTTTTATGTGTGGAATTCATATATATTTATAACACGGTAATTTTTAGATTTTGCAAAAGTTATCCACATATCAACTGAAAAATCTCGTTAATTTGTGGATAAATTGCGGTTTTTTAAAAAGTTATCCACAAAATCGGTGAAAAGATGTTCGTTATAAAAAGAAAAAACATTATAATAACTTTAACGCTGTTGTTAAGCGTCGTAACTATGATTTATTGTTTCGTTGCGCTTTCTTCGGTCGCCGAAAACAGCGTGGCTACTACTCAAATAAAAGTCGTTATCGACGCAGGGCACGGCGGCGTCGACGGCGGTGTGGTCGGCGTTAAAAGCGGCGTAAAGGAGAGCGAACTTAACTTATCTGTTGCAAAAAAATTGAAAAAACTTTTTTTAAGCGCAGGTATAGACGTGGTTATGACTAGGGACAGTAGCGCAGGTCTTTACGGCACGGCAACAAAAAACCTTAAGAAAAAGGATATGAAAAAAAGACGGGATATTATAAACGCCGCCAAGCCGACTATGGTTATTTCCATACATATGAATAAATATTCGCTGTCTACCCGTCGGGGAGCGCAGGTTTTTTTCGACAATAATAACGAAAGCGGTAAACTGCTTGCCAAATCGGTACAAAAAAGCCTTAACGAAATGGAAGAATGTGTAAAAAAATCTTCCGCATTAAAGGGGGATTATTATATATTGAACAGTCACGGTTATCCCGCTTGCATAGTGGAATGCGGTTTTCTTTCAAATCCGCAGGACGAAGAACTTTTACTTACCGACGAGTATCAGGAAAAATTAGCGTACGCAGTGTTTAAGGGGAGCATAGATTTTTTAACCGAGACCTCTTTTTACGGTAAGTTTTTTTAATTAACCCGTCATAAAATATTGAAAACCGCCTTTAAAAGCAGTACAATGTATACGTAAAAGGGGGGTGTAAAATGACCGTAACTAATATTATATCGTTAGTAAGTCTTTTGGTGTCGATAGGCGTTTTCGCAACGGGTACGGCAGTGTATTTCAAAGACGCAGGAAAGGAGCGGGACGGAAAAAGCCGAAAAACCGCAAGGCTTGAAAGCACACTGGATTATATTAAAATTCAAACCGAACTTATAAATGCGCAAAACAAAGCGATATCGGGTAAATTAGATTCCCAAAACGATAGGTTGATAATAGCTGAACAGGCGATATCTTCCGCACGATTGACCGAAATTCCCGAAAAATTAGCCCGTTTGGACGAAGGTTTAAAGTCGGCGCATAAAAGACTTAGCGAAATAGAAAATAAAATTAAATAGTTAAAGCGTAGAAACACCGCCGAGTTGGTTGCTTGGCGGTGTTTTTTAATATCGTAAATTTTTTATTTGAAAGGGTTTATTCTACGGCGCAGCCCTTAACTTCGTATTCCGTTACGCCTAATATCGTTTCGCCGTCGATTTGCAACGCACGGGGTTCGTCAAAGCGAACCGAGATGTTTTTGCCCGACAATACTGTAACGTTTTTGGTTTTCTTTACGTGCTTTCCACTAAAGATTGACGGGAATATGCAAAGAGTTTTCAGTTTGCTGCTGTCGTGAAAAACCATAACCGAAGTTTTTCCTTGCAAATTATTTCTTTTTTGGTCGGGCGCAGCCATCATTCCGCCGCCGTAATACCTGCCGTGCATATCGGGCGCAAGCCAAACTTTTTTGTAATGACGGCTTTCTCCGTCAACGGTAACCGTTGCGCTTACGGGCTTAAAATGGAAAAGCAAACCTTTAATCGCTATCGAAGTGTAATTTATTTTCTTTTTGGGGCTTTTTTTGCGAATTTCGTCGCCCCTTTCGCAGCAATAGCCGTCAATGCCGTAGCCTATTGCGTTTATAAACGAATATTCTTTACCTTTTACGCATACGGTCGGTAGGTTTTTCAAATAACCTTCCAAAGGAGTTATTTCTTGCGATAAACCTATGTCTTTCGCAAAATCGTTTCCGCTTCCGCAAGGATAATAATATAGGTTATGTTGTATGCAAACCGACTTGGTATCGTTTATAAAGCGGTTCAGCGTGCCGTCTCCGCCGCAAATAACTATACCTACCGATAATGGTATGTCTTTGAAAAATTCCGCATAATCGGTTACGGTGGTAATATCGGCGTAATCGAATTCGTCGGCGTGATAAGCAACGGATAAAACTTCCGCATTTTCTTTACCGTTGCCGTTGTCCGCATTAGGATTGTAAAGCGCAAGGTACTTCATAAATGTTTCTCCTTAGTATAATTTTTATGTTAGAAAATTTAACTTGTTTAAATTTTAATATCACATAATTAATATAATAAGAAATTATCATTTAAAAAATATTGAAAAAACATATATAAAACGATTGACATTATATACTGAAATAAATATAATATGCTTGCTTTATGTGTTTAGTTTTATTAAACTTTTTGTTAAAAATTGCTAAACCGTGAAAAATTGCGGAGATAATTATGGAACTTGGCGAACGAATAAAAGATTTAAGGCTTGCTTGCGGACTTACGCAAGAAGAACTTGCCGACAGGTGCGAACTTACCAAAGGGTACATTTCGCAACTTGAAAACGATTTAACAAGCCCTTCCATTGCTACTTTGGTGGATATTTTATCGGCGCTTGGAACAAACCTTAAGGAGTTTTTTTCTTCGATAGACGAAAACGAAAAGGTTGTGTTTACCAAAGACGATTTTATAGTGAAGGAAGGCGAAGGGTGGCGGCTCAGTTGGCTAGTGCCGAACGCCCAAAAAAACGTTATGGAACCTGTATCGGTTACGTTGGAACCGAACTCGTCCACGGATGAAGATTATCCGCACGAAGGCGAAGAATTCGGATACGTTTTGGACGGCGAAATATGCGTCGTCATAGGTAAAAAAGTTTATAAATGCAAAAAAGGGCAAAGTTTTTATTTCGGGGCGCAAAAAACGCACCGTATATATAACGAAAAAAGCAAAAAGGCGACTTTTATCTGGATATCGTCGCCGCCGAATTTTTAATTACGGGAGTTAACTATGGAAGAAAACATCATTGAAATTAAAGATTTAGTAAGGGAATTCGAAGACGGTATGATTGCCGTAGACAAAATCAACCTTAAGGTAAAAAAGGGGCAGTTCGTCACGTTTTTAGGACCTTCGGGTTGTGGAAAGACCACTACGCTCAGAATGATTGCGGGCTTCGATAAGCCGACAAGCGGTCAAATACTTTTAAACGGCAAGGATATAAGCGCTTTGCCGCCTTATAAACGCCCCGTAAACACGGTGTTCCAACGCTATGCGCTTTTTCCGCATTTGAACGTTTTCGACAACGTCGCATTCGGGCTTAAACTTAAAAAAGTAAAAGTTACCTACGAAAAGAAAAACGGCGAAAGATTTAGCAAAATAGAAAAATTTACTCGTCAGGAAATTACCGAAAAAGTCGAAAGGGCTTTAAAAATAGTCGACCTCGAAGGCTTCGGCAAGCGAAGCGTTTCTACGCTTTCGGGCGGTCAGCAACAAAGGGTTGCCATTGCAAGGGCTATCGTAAACGAACCGCAAATTTTGCTTTTGGACGAACCG
>CAZMOQ010000011.1:0-11284 GCA_964568155.1 uncultured Clostridia bacterium
AAAGAAACGATGAACGCTTGTTCGGTAGGCTGTATAGGCTGCGGACTTTGCGCTAAGAACTGCCCCGAAAACGCAATTACGATGGTAAACAACCTGCCCGTAATAGATTATTCGAAATGTAGCGGTTGCAAGACTTGCGTAGCAAAATGCCCCCGCCACACGATAAAAGAAATTTAATAAATCAAGAAAGAAAATCCCTTGCCGTTTTTAACGACAAGGGATTTTAACTTTTAAATTTTAATTTTTATTTTATTATTTTCGACAAAACTTTATCCAAAGATTTATACATATAATAAAAACCTAAATCGGTCGGGTGGCAACCGTCTACCGAACAAAATTCCGCAATCGACCTCGGGTATATTTTTCGTCCGTCTATTATATAAACATTGTTATCCCCGTTTTCTTTTGCGTAATCGTACGTTTGCTTTATAATATCGTATCTTTCGTTTCCGTAGGTATCACGGAAGCCGTCGGGCTTAGACATAAACACGATAGGCGTGTTTTTATGCTTTTCGTTAGCCCTGAACGCCTTATACAACGGCAAATGCGTTCTTTTTAAGTGTTCGACGTCAGGTGCGTTGTGGTCGTAATCGCAAACGAATACGCTACAATCGCAATCGGCAATATAGTCGACAATAGGCTTTTCGCCCTTTGCCCCGCCTGAAACGCCTAAATTCACGAAATCTATATTATATTTCCTGGAAACGTACGCTTGATAAAGAGTATCCGCCCTGTTAGAACAACCGCCTTGGGTTATGGAAGAACCGTAATACAATATAGGTTTTTCGTTGCGGTATCTTTCAAATTTTTGGACTTTACTGCCTTTGGTTAATTCTATCGAAAGTTTTTCTATTCCACTGTACAAAGGGCAATACAACACGTATTTACGCATTTTCCGTTCTTTATCGATATTAAGTTGCACTTCGTAACTGTCGACCTGTTCTCTCGGCGCATAAAAATTACCTGCTAAAATTTCCTTGCCCCTTACGTATTCGCAAAGGGTAAAGCCCGAACTTGCGATAAAAGTCATATGATGCATAGGAACTTTATCGTACGGCTTACAAATAAGTTTTATAAAAGAACTGTCGGTTGCAAAAGTTATTCTTACGCCCGAAGTACACCTACAACCCCAAGCAAACACATCCGAAACGTTCTTTGCGATGTCTACGGGCATTCTTATAATGCCGTAATCTTTATCGAACCAACCGCCGTGTATGGTAAACAACGGATTAGGAAGTTCGTACACATTAGACGAAAATTCTGTGGCTTTTGTTATCTTAAAATTTTTATCGATATCGGAAATTTCAAAACTACTCATAATTATTCGTTAAAATCGTAACCGAGTTGTATTGCTTGCATATTTACGCCGATAAGGTCGGCTTTTTTAGGCGGAACTACCTTCTTCATAGCGTCCTCTAAATTATCCATAGAAACAGCACCCGTTTCCTTTATCATCTTGCCTAACATAATCATATTAGCAAGCGTAGGCGCTTTCATATCGTATGCAAGTTTGGTTGCGGGAATATAAAATACGTTTACGTCCTTTCTTTCTACCTTTCTTGCTATAAGCGTGCTGTCTACTATAATGGTTGCGCCCGAAACGGCTTCGTTTTCGTATTTATCCAAAGACGGCAAGTTCATTGCGATTAGTATATCGGGATTAGATACGATAGGCGAGCCTACGGGGTCGTCGCTTAATATTATGCTGCAATTTGCCGTACCGCCACGCATTTCAGGACCGTAAGACGGCAACCAACTAACTTGTTTATCTTCAAAAAGACCTTTATATGCAAGGAACTTTCCTGCAAAAAGAACGCCTTGACCGCCGAAACCTGCTATTAAAACTTGTTTTGTCATAATTAGTTCTCCTTTGCGCTCTTATCTTTATACACGCCGAGCGGATAATAAGGTATCATCTTTTCGTCTACCCATTCAAGTGCCTTTTGCGGAGTCAAACCCCAGTTAGTAGGACAGGTGGATACGACTTCTATAAGAGAAAATCCTTTATTTTCCATTTGATTTTTGAACGCTTTAAGTATAGCCTTTTTAGCGTTCTTTACGTTTTTAACGTTGTTTACGGCAACCCTTTCGATATATTCGGGACCGTCTAAAGCCGAAAGCATTTCGCTTACCTTAATAGGATAGCCTTGCGTTGCGATATCCCTTCCGTACGGAGAAGTTTGCGTTACTTGACCGGGTAAAGAAGTCGGAGCCATTTGACCGCCCGTCATACCGTATATAGCGTTATTTACGAATATAATAGTTATGTTTTCGTTTCTCGTAGCGGCGTGAACGGTTTCAGCCATACCTATCGATGCAAGGTCGCCGTCGCCCTGATACGTGAATATAATATTTTCGGGCATCGCTCTTTTAAGCCCCGTAGCAACTGCGGGCGCTCTGCCGTGAGCGGCTTCGACCATATCGCAAGTAAAATAATCGTAAGCCATAACCGAACAACCGACGGGCGCAACGCCTACGGTTTTGCCGACTATACCTAGTTCTTCCAAAGATTCCGCAACCAAACGGTGAATTATACCGTGCGTACACCCTGGACAATAATGCAACGGCGCATCGGTAAGCGCAGTGGATTTTTTAAATACTATAGCCATTATTTTACTTCCTCCATAAGTTTTTTAATACTGTCAAGAACCTGTTCGGGCGTAGGTATCATACCGCCCGTGCGATTACACAATCTAACGGGTTTTTTACATTCGGTTGCAAGGCGAACGTCTTCTATCATTTGTCCCATGGAAAGTTCTACCGAAATAAAGCCTTTTACCTTATCCGCCGTTTTCCTTAAAATTTCGGTCGGGAACGGCCACAATGTTATAGGTCTTATTAAACCTACCTTTATACCTTGCTTTCTTGCTTCTACGACTGCGTTCTTTGCGATTCTTGCCGCTATGCCGAAGGCTACCAAACAATATTCGGCGTCGTCAAGCATATATTCTTCGTACATAACTTCGCTATCTTCGATAACTTTATACTTTTCAAACCTTTCAAAATTAGTTCTTTCAAGTTCTTCGGGCTTTAAGTATAAGGAATTGATTATATTATGCGTTCTTTCGCCTTTAGTTCCCGTTACCGCCCAAGGCTTTTCAATCGGCGGAGTAGTTACTTCGGGGATAACTACGGGTTCCATCATTTGTCCCATAGTTCCGTCGGCAAGTAGCATTGCAGGCATTCTATATTTATCGGCTAAATCGAAAGCCTTTATTGTTAAATCAGCCATTTCCTGAACGGACGCAGGCGCTAAAACTATAAGATGATAATCTCCGTGTCCGCCGCCTTTTGTCGCTTGGAAATAATCCGACTGCGACGGCTGAATTCCGCCTAGTCCCGGACCGCCCCTTTGCACGTTTATTATAAGCGCAGGCAAATCCGCACCCGCTATATACGAAATACCTTCTTGTTTCAAGGATACGCCCGGGCTTGACGACGACGTCATAACCCTATACCCTGCGCTGGAAACGCCGTATACCATATTTATTGCGGAAACTTCGCTTTCAGCCTGTAAAAAAGTGCCGCCTATTTTAGGCATTCTTTTAGCCATATACGCTGCGATTTCGGTTTGCGGAGTTATCGGATATCCGAAATAATGCCTGCAACCCGCTTTGATTGCGGCTTCCGCAATCGCCTCGTTACCCTTCATTAAAACTTTATCTGTCATATCACACCTCATTTTTCAACGGTTATAGCGCAATCGGGACACATCGTTGCGCAAAAAGCGCAGCCTATGCAAGCCGACTGGTCGATAATTTCTGCAGGAGAATGTCCCTTTGCGTTTAGTTTATCTTTTGAAAGGGCTATTATTTTTTTAGGACAAGCGTTTACGCATAGTCCGCACCCTTTGCAAACGTTAAATTCTATAGTAACTTTTGCCATATTTTTACTCCTTTATGTCAAAATATTTGTTTTGAAGTTTTATCGGTAGTACGTTTTCCCCTTTAAACTTTTCGCCGAGTTTACTTTCGACGCAAGTAAAAAGAATCTTTAACCCCGTTTCTTTTGCTAATTCTTCGACTTTACCGAAAGTAGAACGCACGGTTTCTTCATCGGTATCGCCGCCCAAGTTGGAATTGTTTATTATTGCGGTAAACTTTATATTGCAGGCGGCTTCTATTTCACGCATAACGCCGATAGCGTCTTGTACCGTCGTAGTAAGCGGACGATAGAAGTTTACGACGAAGCACATTTCGTAGTCGTTTTCCTGTTTTATATACGGAACGTACCTGCCTAGCGCATATGCGCCCCTGTCGTCGCCGCCGACGTCCAAAACCGCCTTAAACGACTTGTTTTGAACTATTCCGTACAACTCTTGCGGCAACGCAGGCAAATCTACGTTACTGTTTGCAAACGCAGGCGAAATAAGTTCTATACCTGCCTTTGACAAATCGTCCGCACTGTCTTTAGTCCTGAAATACGGATTAACGACGTCCAAATCGGCAATTTTCACTTGATTGCCTTCCGTCTTCATTTTAAGCGCAAAATTGACCGCTATATTAGTTTTACCGCTGCCGTAATGACCTGCGAAAATATATATTCTTTTATAGTCAAACATATTAACCTTTGCAAACCTTACAAATCCAACCGAATTCGTCGGGCTTTTTACCCCATTGAATTCCCGTTAAATTATCGTAAAGTTTTTGAGTAACGCAACCGATTTCGTTATTAGAAACCACGTATTCTTTACCCTTATAGAAAAGTTTGCCGATAGGCGAAACTACCGCTGCGGTACCTGTGCCCCACGCTTCTTCCAACTTGCCGTTCGCTGCGCTTTCGAAAAGTTCGTCGACCGACAAAAGCCTTTCTTCGACTTCGTACCCCCAAGACTTCAAAAGTTCTATGCAAGACTTTCTCGTTATACCGGGAAGTATCGAACCCGTTAATTTGGGGGTGATTATTTTGCCGTCGATTTTGAACATAACGTTCATTGCGCCGACTTCTTCTATATACTTCTTTTCAACGCCGTCAAGCCACAAAACCTGAGTGTAGCCGTTTTGTTCGGCTCTTTGACCGGCCCTTAAACTTGCTGCATAGTTACCGCCGCACTTTGCGTAACCCGTACCGCCACGAACCGCTCTTACGTCCTCGCTTTCGATTGCGATTTTTACGGGCTTTATGCCTTCGGCGTAATATGCGCCGACGGGCGAACAAATTATAACGAAGGTTGCTTCCTTTACTGCGTGTACGCCCAAATGCGGGTCGTTACCGAACATAAAAGGTCTGATATATAGCGAAGTGCCTTCGGTATGGGGAACCCAGTCCTTTTCAAGTTCCACTATCGTTTTTAGGATATCCAAACAACCTTCTTCGTCCAAAAGCGGCAAGCACAAACGTTCCGCACTGTTGTTAAGTCTTTTTACGTTTTCGATAGGACGGAACAACTGTATTTGATTATCCGCCGTACGGTACGCCTTCATACCTTCGAAGATTTCAGCACCGTAGTGCAAAACGGTCGACGCAGGGTGTATGGTAAGTTCGCCGAAGGGAACTATTCTTCCGTTATACCAACCCTTGTCCGAAGAATAATCCATAATAAACATATGGTCGGTAAAAATTCTGCCGAAACCGAGTTTGCTTTCGTCAATCGGTTTTTGTTTAGGCGTAGTCGTCTTTGTTACTGTAATTTCGTATTTCATAATTGTATACCCCTTTTAAAGTTTATTTCTTTGTATTTTTCCGCTCGTTGTTTTTGGTAATTCGTCTTTGAATACTACAATTCTCGGATACTTATACGGAGCGGTATGTTGCTTAACGTATTCTTGTATTTGTTTTTTAAGTTCTTCGGTAGGCTCGGTGCCTTTAACCAAAACTATGCTTGCTTTTACAACCTGCCCCCTTACTTCATCGGGTTCGGCGGAAACGCCGCACTCTAAAACGTAAGGAAGTTCCATTATTACGTTTTCAATTTCAAACGGTCCGATACGGTAGCCCGAAGACTTAATTAAATCGTCAACCCTGCCGACGTACCAAAAATAGCCGTCCTCGTCTTTCCAAGCCGTATCGCCCGTATGGTAATATCCGTCGTGCCAACAATCGGCGGTTTTTTCTTCGTCCTTAAAGTACCCCGTGAATAAACCGTTCGGTTTGCCGTGCGCAGTACCTATAACTATTTCGCCCACTTCGCCGACGGGTACGGGTTTGCCGTCGCCGTCCAAAAGTTCTATATCGTAAAGTGGCACGGGCTTGCCCATAGAACCGAGCCTTGACTTAGTTCCCGCAAGATTTGCAAGCGCAACCGTAGTTTCGGTTTGCCCGAAGCCTTCCATTATTTGCAATCCCGTCGCTTCTTCGAAACGTTTGAATACTTCGGGGTTTAACGCTTCGCCTGCCGTAGTCATATGTTCTATTGACGACAAATCGAAATTTGACAAATCTTGCTTTATCATCATTCTTAAAATCGTCGGCGGTGCACAGAAAGTTGTTATGCCGTATTTTGCGAACATAGGCAATATGTCGTGGGCGTCGAACCTATCGAAGTCGTATACGAATATAGCCGCTTCGCAAAGCCATTGCCCGTAAAGTTTACCCCAAGCCGCTTTCGCCCAGCCCGTATCGGCTATCGTCAAATGCAAACCGTCGGGGTTAACCGAGTGCCAGTATTTTGCCGTTATAAAATGCCCTAAGGGATATTTATAATTGTGCATTGCTATTTTAGGATTGCCCGTCGTGCCCGAAGTGAAGTACATAAGCATTATATCGTCGCCGCAAGCGGTATCTTTCGTTCTTTCGAACTTACCCGTATATAAAGCGTATTCTTCGTCAAAACAATGCCAGCCTTGACGCTTACCGCCTACCAAAATAATATTTTCAACGGTGGTGCATTGTTTTACCGACTTTTCGACTTCGTCAGGAACTTCGCCGTCGGCGGTACAAACGACCATTTTTACGTCAGCTTTTTGCAATCTGTAAGTAATATCGTGTTCTTTAAGTTGGTTTGTTGCAGGAATCGCTACTGCGCCTAGTTTATGGAGTGCAAGCATCGTAAACCAAAACTGATAGTGGCGTTTTAAGATAAGTAAAACCTTATCTCCCTTCTTTATACCCAACGATTTGAAGTAATTCGCAGTCCTGTTGGACGCTTTCTTCATATCTTCGAAGGTAAATCTTCTTTCGGTTTTATCTTCCGATATATGCAACATAGCAAGTTTATCGGGCTTAACTTCGGCAATTTTATCTACTATATCGAATGCAAAGTTAAAATTTTCGTCGTTTTTGAAGGAAATCGCTTGTAAAACGCCGTTTTCGTCTTCGGTAGGAATAATATAATTTTCCCAAACACGCTTTCCGTCGGACGAATTCTTTTTTACCGGCGCAAAAGTAACGTCTTTAGCCTTTGCGTGTACTAATTTGGAAATAGGCTCTCTCGACGGGTTAAGCACGAAAGCGTAAAATTCGCAATCGTTGCCTTCGACGGCAATCATTCCGTGCGGAACCGAACTGTCGTAATAAATACTGTCGCCTTCACGCAAAACTTCTATATGTTCGCCGACTTGAACCTTTAATGCGCCTTTTACGACGATATCACATTCCTGCCCGTCGTGGCTGGTAAGTTCTATCGGGGTGCTTTGCAATGCGGAATCGTATTCGGATACGACGTATAACGGCTCTGCGATACGGTTTTTAAAAGCGGACGCCAAATTAAAATAATTCATTCCGTGCGCTTTTTGAATTTCCTGCCCTTCGCCCTTTCTAGTAACGGTATAACCCGCAAGACGGGGACCCGTGCCGTCGATAATTTCGCTTACGTCAACTTTAAGCGCAGCCGCACAACGGTATAAAAAAGCAAAGTTAAGGTCGTTATTGCCCGATTCGCAGCCTTCGTATTCGGCAACCGAAACGCCCGTTTTTTCAGCCATTTCGCTTACCGACAGCCCTACGATTTCACGCAGGGTTTTTATACGCCGAGCCATTTCCTTGATTTTGAATTCAAGTCCTTTGTTCATATTCATTTAAGATACTCCTTTTTTTTGACGGGCGGAATATAAAAAAAACCGCCCCAAAGATATAATCTTTGAGACGGGTAAATACTATATGCCCGCGGTACCACTCAAATTGTACGGAAAACCGCACCGCTCAGGCTCAAACAAGCCTTATGCCTTTACGCAGCAATCACGGGAAAGTTCTACTTGCAAATAATGCGTTCTTCTTTCCGACTCGGAAACTACAACGGATTGCCCTATACTTCGCCTTTCACCAAACGGCGACTCTCTACGCTATAAAAGCAATGCGCACTTTTCGTCAATGTCTTTATTTATAAATTTTATTAGTAAGATTATACCACAAAAAAAATTACGTTGTCAAGGATTTTTTTATTATATTTAAAATGCCGATACAATAAATTTAAGCGTTTGCTTGCGCCGTTTTTTTCGGCGCAAGCACGACTATTATAACTTATTTCTTTGAATTTTGCCGCTTATCGTTTTCGGCAATTCGTCTTTGAATACTATTATTCTAGGATATTTGTAAGGAGCGGTATGCTGCTTAACGTATTCCTGTATTTGTTTTTTAAGTTCTTCGGTAGGCTTGGTACCCTTTGTAAGAACTATGCTTGCTTTTACGACCTGTCCGCGAACTTCGTCGGGCGCAGCCGAAACACCACATTCCAAAACGTACGGAAGTTCCATTATTACGCTTTCTATTTCAAACGGCCCTATGCGGTAGCCCGAAGATTTGATGACATCGTCCTTTCTGCTGACGTACCAAAAATAGCCGTCCTCGTCACGCCAAGCGGTATCGCCAGTGTGGTACAAACCGTCGTGCCAAGCGTCTTTGGTAAGCCCGTCTTCCAAATAATATTCTTTGAATAATCCGCAGGGTACGCTTTCGTTTGTCCTTATTACTATTTCGCCCGTTTCGCCGTTTGCGACGGGGTTGTCGTCGTTATCCACTATATCCACGTCGTATTGCGGAGACGCTTTACCCATAGAACCTATTTTAGGAGTAGTTCCCCTTAAATTGCATATGGTAAGCGTGGTTTCGGTTTGTCCAAAGCCTTCCATTATCTTTAAGCCCGTAGCCTGCTCGAACTGTCTGTAAACTTCGGGGTTTAACGCTTCGCCTGCCGTAGTCATATGACGAACCGAAGAAAAATCGTAATTTTTAAGGTCGCATTTAATAAACATTCTAAGCATAGTCGGCGGTGCGCAAAAGGTGGTTATGCCGTATTTTGCGAACATAGGCAATATATCGCTTGCGTCGAATTTATCGAAGTCGTATACGAATACCGCTCCTTCGCAAAGCCACTGACCGTACAACTTGCCCCAAAGAGATTTACCCCAGCCCGTATCGGAAATAGTGAAGTGCAAACCGTCACGCTCGCAACAATGCCAATATTTTGCGGTTACGTAATGTCCCAGTGCATACGTGTGTTTATGCGCAGCCATTTTGGGGTTGCCCGTCGTGCCCGAAGTAAAGAACATTAAAGCGGTATCTTCCCCGCAGGAAGAATCTTCTTTTCTTTCGAATTTACTTGAAAATCTTACGTATTCGTCGTTAAAATTATGCCAACCGTCTTTTTCGCCGTTTACCAAAATTTTGGTTTTAAGCGTAGGCGCATTTTCGGCAGCCCTTTCTGCGATATCGGCTACGTCGCCGTCGGCGGTACATATTATAGCCGAAACGCCTGCGGCGTTGTAACGGTACTCAAAGTCGTGTTCTTTTAGTTGGTTGGTCGCAGGGATAGCGATTGCTCCGATTTTGTGAAGCGCAACCATCGAAAACCAAAATTGATAATGGCGTTTAAGCACCAACATTACCCTATCGCCCTTCTTTATGCCTAACGAAGTAAAGTAATTTGCGCATTGATTAGACGCCTTTTTTATATCCTTAAATGTAAACTTCCTTTCGTTATGGTGCTTATCTACGTAAAGCATAGCGAGTTTATCGGGATATTTATCGGCTATTGCGTCAACCACGTCGAAACCGAAGTTGAATATGTCGGTATTTTTGAACTTAATGTTTTTAAGCGCCCCCCTTTCGTCTTCTTCTGCGTCGACGAACTTTTCACAAATAAGCGTTTCGGATTTTTTAGCGGTAACTATGCTTTCCATTACCGTTTCTTCCTTAGTGTCTTCGCCGGGAAGAACTACTGCGCAAAATACGCAGTCTTTACCGCCTATAGCAATCATTCCGTGGGGGGTGGAACTGTTATAGTATATACTGTCGCCTTCGTTTAGGACTTCGCAGTGTTCGCCTATTTGAACTTTCAAACTACCGCTTAAAACAAGGTCGAATTCCTGACCGCTGTGCGTTGCCAAATGTATGGGCTTATCTTGCTGAGCGGCGGAATATTCATACCTAACCCAGTACGGTTGCGCTATCTTGTTGCGGAATTTAGGCGCAAGGTTTTTGATATCGATGCCTTCTTCCCTTGCGGTTTCCTGCCCTTGACCTTTTCGGGTAACCGTATAACTTGAAAGATTTGCCGAAAAGCCTTCCAAAAGTTCGGTAAGTTCCACGCCGAAAATAAGTGCGCATTTATGAATAAACGAAAAAGGAATATCCGCCCCGC
Source organism: uncultured Clostridia bacterium (assembly GCA_964568155.1). Taxonomy (GTDB): domain Bacteria; phylum Bacillota; class Clostridia; order Christensenellales; family Borkfalkiaceae; genus UMGS775. The sequence continues at coordinate 10,517 of CAZMOQ010000011.1, forward strand.
CCGATTCGTAAGTAAGGTAATCGGCTTCGCTTACTTCTGCTTTTTCAGCCATTTCGGCAACGGTGTAGCCCATAACGTTACGCATTTCTTTTATACGCAACGCAATTTCGGATAGCCTTGTCATAGTGTTAGTAGTTTCCATTTTGTTTCTCCTTTTCTAGTATTTGACGGATAAAAAAACAAAAAACCCGTCTCAACTTTGAGACGAGTTTCATTACTCGCGGTACCACTCAAATTATACGGTAAAAACCGTATCGCTTTAGGCTCTAACAAGCCCTGCGCACTAACGTAGCGTTCACGGGAAACGCCTACTTGCATAACACTTTCGGATTTCCGACTCGGAAGTGATAGAATTTAGAACATTCGTTTATCGGGATTTCAGCGTCCCCGACTCTCTGGAAAACTACCCGTTCGATTCGTCTTCGTCACAGTCTTTAATAAGTTTTTTATTATTTTAGCAAAATCTTTTTTTGTTGTCAACGATTTTTTTATATAAATTTTTATTTTTTTATTATTTTATTTTCGTCTATCCCGAAAAGTTTGCAAGCGTTTTTATAATATATCTTTTGTTTTTCTTCTTCGGTTAAGGATAAACTTTCAAATCTTGCAAGTTCTTCTTCTATATTCCACATAGGGAAGTCCGTGCCGAAAAGAACTTTATCCGCACCGAACAGGCAAATCAATCTTCTTGCCTGTTCTACCGATATAAAAGACAGCGTTGACGAACAGTCAACATATAAATTATTAAACCCTGCAAGCGATTTTTCA
>CAZMOQ010000011.1:11384-17963 GCA_964568155.1 uncultured Clostridia bacterium
CAGCGTTGACGAACAGTCAACATATAAATTATTAAACCCTGCAAGCGATTTTTCAACGTCGTTCCAAACCGAATACCCACCCAAATGCGCCGCAATTATAATCAAATCAGGGTATTTTTTAAGCACGGGAACAAGCCTGTTCGGGTTAGAATAGTCGTAACGCTTATCACCTGCGTGGATAAGTATAGGCAGTTTGCCTTCGCAAGCCCTGTAAATGGCGTCGCATTTTTCGTCGTCCAAACGGAATTTTTGAAAATCGGGATGAAGTTTTACGCCTTTTAAACCTAAATCTATAATATGCTTAACGTCGGATTCTATATCTTCGCTATCGGGGTGCAACGTGCCAAGCCCCGTAAATTTATCGGGGCGTTCGGCTACGGTATTCGCTATAAAAGCGTTTATGGATTGCGTTTGCGACGGTTTTGTCGCAACGGAAAATATCAAATGATGCGACACGCCCGCCTTTTCGCCTTTTTCGATAAGCGTTTGTATTCTACCGTCGTAACGCATAGGTATATGATAAAATTCGCCTATGCCTTCAACGGCTTTTTCCACTATTTTTTCAGGGTAAACGTGGCAATGACAGTCTATTACGGGAAACATAATTTACACCTTATTTATTCAGCCCTAACATTTCTACGGACTGCTCTTTCATTTTATATTTTAATATTTTACCTGCGGCGTTCATCGGGAACTCTTTAACGAACACGAAATATCTTGGAACTTTATGTTTTGCCATATGTGCGTTTCCGTATTCACGCATTTCGTTTTCGTCCGAAGTTTCGTCCTTTTTAAGAATTATCCAAGCGCAACATTCTTCGCCGTATCTTTCGTCGGGCACGCCTACAACCTGAACGTCTTTTACCTTTGAATGAGTAAGATAAAATTCTTCGATTTCTCTCGGATACAAGTTTTCGCCCCCGCGGATAATCATATCCTTTAACCTGCCCGTTACTTTGTAATAGCCGTCGGGCGTTCTTTGGCAAATCTCTCCGCTATGGAGCCAACCTTCGGCGTCGATGGTTTGCTCGGTCGCTTTGGGCATTTTATAATAGCCCTTCATTATATTATATCCCCTTGCAACGAATTCCCCGTTTGCGCCGTCGGGTAAATCTTCGCCCGTTTCAGGGTCTATTATTTTACATTCTACGCCGGGGAATGCGCTTCCGACGGTTTCAACCCTATGGTCTATATCTTCGTTAACTTCGCCCATAGTGCAACCGGGAGACGCTTCGGTTTGCCCGTAAACGCTTATAATTTCCTTCATATTCATTTCGGCGGCAGCCCTACGCATAAGGTCGGGCGGACAGTTTGCGCCTGCCATTATGCCCGTTCTCATATAAGAAAAGTCCGTCTTTTTGAAATCGGCGTGGTTAAACATCGCTATAAACATAGTAGGCACGCCGTTAAAACAAGTTATCTTTTCGTCGTTAATGCACGCAAGCGACGATTTCGGCGAAAAATAAGGCATAGGCGAAATCGTTCCGCCGTGAGTCATTAAGTTCGTCATAGAAAGCACCATTCCGAAGCAGTGAAACATAGGCACTTGTATCATCATTCTGTCGGCGGTGGAAATATCCATTCTATCCCCGATTATTTTACCGTTGTTAACGATATTTCTATGCGTAAGCATTACGCCTTTGGGAAAGCCCGTCGTGCCCGAAGTGTACTGCATATTGCAAACGTCGTCAGGCTTAACTTTCGCCGCACGCCTTAAAACTTCTTCTTTGGGTACTAACGAAGAACGCTTTAAAAAGTCCTTCCAGTTTAAACACCCGTCCATATCGAAACCTACCGATATTACGTTTCTTAAGAAAGGCAGTTTCTTAGAATACAACGGTTCGCCCGCTTTAAGATTTTTAAGTTCGGGGCAAAGTTCTTGCATAATTTCCTTATAATTACTGTCCTTGCAAGACTCTATCATAACCAAAGTATGCGTGTCGGACTGTCTTAAAAGATATTCGGTTTCGTGAATTTTATAAGCCGTGTTTACGGTTACCAAAACTGCGCCGATTTTTACGGTTGCCCAAAAGGTTAAAAACCATTCGGGAACGTTCGTAGCCCATATCGCAACGTGATGCCCTGCTTTTACGCCTACCGAAATCAATGCGGCGGCAACTTTATCTACGTCGTCACGGAACTGAGAATAAGTTCTGGTGTAATCGAGCGTAGTGTACTTAAATGCGTACTGGTCGGGATAAGTTTCAGCCATTACGTCCAAGACTTCCGAAAAAGTAAGGTCTAAAACGTCGTACTTTTTCCAAGGATGCGTACCCGTTTTTGAACGGTTATAGAAAACTTCCTTCTTTTTTGCTGCCAAATCGGCACTGACGGTCAAATAACTTTTAAAGTGCGTTAAAACTATATCGGAAGAAGTTATTTCGCCCGAATCGGTAGCGCATACAAAGCCTTTATAATTGAGCGAACGAAGTGCGCTTACCACTTCTTTTACGGGCAATTCCCCGTAACCGATAAGAGTATTTACGCCGTCTTTCCTATCCCCCAAACGCACGTACTTTATATATGCGCCGAGAGTTTGAATGGTATTGTCTGCACTTTCTTTTGCGGTAAAGTAGGTTTCCCTTACGTTCCAACAAACGTTTACGGCATAAGAACCGAAATAATTGATGACTTCGAGCACTTTTTCGGTATAAGCAAGGTTGCCGTACGTTTCCACAAGCAAATCTACGCCGAGTTCTTCGGCGTATTTTACTACGGGACTAAACACAACCGACAAATCTTCCAAAGCGGGCAAAGTTTCCATACGGATAACTACGCCGGCGTTAACGCTTGCCGCATAAGAAACGTATCTTTTTAAGGTTTCGACGTCGGTTTTTCCGTCTACGCTGTCGGGAAAAGAAACCGCAGGGATTTCTATATGCCTGTTTATAAGTTTTCGTTTGGAATCCGCCGCCGACGCCGAATTGAAAACGCTGTCGCAATGGTTTACCGCTTCTTCGTCGGCGTTAAAAATTTCAAAACCGTCGTAACCATAATCGGCTGCGGTGTTACAAAGTTCCAAAAAACTGTTTTTGTTTACGTGTTTCGTTGAAAATGCAAACTTCATATTAGTTTTCCTCGTAAACTATTTTATTCAATGCGTTGATATACGCCCTTATCGATGCGCCTACTATATCTGTAGAAACGCCGCTGCCCGAATACAACTTTCCGTCCGCTCTTAAACGAATCAAAGACGTTCCTGCTGCCTCTCTGCCCTTAGTTACGGCGGTAACCCTGAAATCGTCTAATTCATAGTGATGCCCTACGACTTGTTCTATTGCGTGGAAAGCAGCGTCGATAGGTCCGTCACCCGTAGAAACGCCGCTGAACTTTTCGCCGTTCTTTTCAAGCGTAATGTTTGCAGTTGCGGGAATTATGTTTCCGCTGTTTACCACGAAGTTGATTAAATGATAGGTTGACGGCACTTGCATAGCGGTGCTTGCGATAACCGCTTCCAACTCTTTAACGGTAAGGCTCTTTTTAACAGCCATTCTTTTAAATTCGTCGAAAACTTTTCCTTCGTCTTCGGCGGAAAGTTCGTAGCCCAACTTCTTTATAGCGGACGCAATATCTTTTAAGGAAGAATTTTCCCCGAAAGATTCCTGGACTTCGTCGGTTTCGGGTTCTACCGCTTTTATCGATTCCACGTTATTGCTTATCGTTTTCACGTTGGTAACGTCAATGCCGCAACAAGCGTCCATTTCGCCGCCCTTTGCCCTTATTACGTCGGCAAAAATCTCGGGTTTCAAATAACTGCCTTTAATAGAAGTTTTAACGCCGTCCGCACCTGCGTTTATACTTGCCACGGCGCAAGCGGCAGCCATTGAAAAAGAATCACTGGGTTGAACGTACACTTTTACGGGACAAGCCGATTTAACTTCCTTTACCGCTTTAACAAAGTCTTCGGGGAATGCGATTCCTGCGTCGTCGCAAATGGTAATTTCGGTTGCGCCTGCGTTATATGCGGTTACTGCGCAAGATTTCAAGAAACCTTCTTCCGCCCTGAACGAATCTTTTGCAACGAATTCAACCGTATTTGAAAATTCACGGCATTTTTTTATAAGTTCTTCTATTTTCGCTTGCATTACGGGGGCTTTCATATGATAGAAATATTCCATTTGAGCGGTGGATATCGGCATAGATACCTGCAAAGCGAACGCATTTGCCGTTTTAACACATTCGTACGCCCTTTCGACGTCCTGTCCTACGGGAATTTTAACCACTGCGTTTTTAACCGATTCAGCAACAGTCCTGCAAATAACTTCGTCCTCTTTGGAATTGTTTAGTTGAGGTAGTTCGATAGCGTCGAAACCGGCTGAGTCTATTTTTGCCGACACGGATAACTTCTCTCGAAACGCATACGAAACGTTTTCGTCGTCGATTGCTTTTAAAGTAACGTCTGAAACATAAATTTTTTTCATTTTAAAATCCTACCTTTTACTAAAATTAAAAACGTCTATAAAAAAATCCCGCAGAGATTATACTCTGCGGGATGACCTTTTACAAAAAGACCACGGTACCACCCGTATTGTTTCCGAAAAATGCGGAAACCGCTTAATCAGGTTCTAACAAACCCTTGACCTGTAACGGGCTCACCCGAAGTTCCTTACTGTTATTTGGGGAACACAACTCCGATACGAGACGACGTTTTTCCGCCCTTACCGTCTTGCACCTACCGACGGCTCTCTGAAAGCGACGATTAAAAACGCTTAATATCTTCACAGTCTTTATTTTTCATAATTTTACTTAATTAAAGCGTATTTGTCAATTATTTTTACGGGCTTTTTTTAATTTTTTTTGATTTTTTTTATTACCCTAGTAATTTGAAACAATTATTTACCTTAGTAATTTAGAACAATTATATTATATCATCCTACTTTCCACAGCCATTCTACTTTTTACTTTTATTCTACTTTTTACTTTTATTCTACTTTTTGCTGTTATTCTAAGCGTAACGAAGAATCTAATACAACGCTGTCATTTTACCCCATTATGTCATTCTGAAGTCCGTCGGTTTAGCGACGGACGAAGAATCTACTTGTATTACTTGTCAGTAACAGTGTTATCACAACATTTACCCTTTAGATACTTCGACAGGCTCGCTACACTCGCCTGCTCAGTATGACAAGGGGTGATGTTATTCTGAAGTTCGTCTACCTTTTCCGCTGTCATTCTGAGTTCGCAAAGCGAACGAAGAATCTACTTGTATTACTTGTCAGTAACAGCGTTATCGCAACATTTACTATTTAGATACTTCGACAGGTTTGCACAGCAAACCTGCTCAGTATGACAAGGTGAGAAAAAGCATTTTATAGTCTGCTCAGTATGACACGATGTAACGGCGGCAACCGCCGCCGTTTATCTCCTTTATCTTAGTATGCCGTTTCGTAAATAGACAAAATATCCGCAACGCTGGTAGCCTTAGGATTACCGCCCGTACACGGGTCGATAAATGCGTCTTCGGCAAGTTGCTTCAATGCGTCTTTAGGAATACCTATTTCCGAAAGACGTTTAGGAATATTTATAGATTCGCTTAACTTTTTAACTGCGTCGATTGCTGCGTCGGCTGCTTGGTCTTCAGTCATACCCTTTATATCTACGCCCATAGCCCTTGCAATATCGCCGTACTTTTTCTTACTGCTTTCCTTATTGTATTCCATAACGTACGGAAGCAACAATGCGTTTGCAACGCCGTGCGGAGTATCGAACCTTGCGCCCAACGGGTGTGCCATAGAGTGAACTATCCCTAAACCTACGTTAGAGAACGCCATACCTGCCACGTAAGAACCGTAAGCCATACCTTCCCTTGCTTTAATATCTTTGCCGTTATCTACTGCGTTTTTAAGATTTTCCGCAATAAATTTAATACTGTTCCAGCAAAGCAAATCGGTAAGCGGATTTGCGCCGAGAGTAATATAACCTTCGATAGCGTGCGTCAAAGCATCCATACCCGTCGATGCGGTTAAGCCTTTCGGCATAGACATCATCATTTCGGCATCGTTAAACGAAAGGAAAGGTATGTCGTTGGGGTCTACGCAAACTAATTTTCTATGAGCAACTTCGTCGGTAATAACGTAGTTAATGGTAACTTCCGCAGCAGTACCTGCCGTCGTTGCGAAACAAATCATCGGGAATGCCTTGTTCTTTGTATCGGCAACGCCTTCCAAAGAAATTACGTCGCCGAATTCGGGATTATTTACGATAATGCCTACCGCTTTACCCGTATCGATAACGGAGCCGCCGCCTATTGCGATAATAACGTCGGGGTTAAATTCTTTAAACGCCGCTAAAGCGTCTTTAACGTTTTTGGTCGTGGGGTTAGGTTTTACGTCGTCGAAAACTTTATAAGCAACGCTTGCTTTATCAAGTTCATCGAGTACCATTTTAGCCACGCCGAATTTAACCAAATCTTTATCGGTTATAACGAGTGCTTTCTTCATGTTTTTGCGAGCGAGTTCGCCTGCTAATTCTTTCCTGCAACCTGCTCCGCAATAACTGATTTCATTGAGTATTGTTCTTGCCATCTTAATTCCTCCATATTATACGACTTTTTAGTCGTTTATTAACAAATTTAAATAA
>CAZMOQ010000012.1:0-14175 GCA_964568155.1 uncultured Clostridia bacterium
TTGCTTTTTTAGATACTTCGACAGGCTCGCTACGCTCGCCTGCTCAGTATGACAGAGTGGGGATGTCATTCTGAGTTCGCCACTGCGAACGAAGAATCTATTAAAAGCGCAAAAACGCTAAATCGACGTTCTATAAACGTCAAACAACTTATTGTTTTGCTTTAATTTGCTTATAAGCGTATCAAGGTCTTGTTTAGAATTCAACCTGATATTAAAATCAACCGTTGCGTTATTAGTTTTTGCGTCTATCCTTCCGTTAATTGCCGTTATCGCAAGATTCATTTGCGAAACCAACGCCGAAACCGCCGCAAGTATTACGCTTTGGTCTTCCGCAATTACTTTTATGCTTGCGTTGAATGCTGCGGAAGTAGTGCCTGCCCAGCGTACTTCTATACGGCGTTCGCCGTCGACGCCTTTCATATTAGGGCAATCCGCCCTATGAACAGCTACCCCCCTGCCCCTTGAAACGAAGCCGACTATATCGTCGCCGGGAACGGGATTGCAACAACCTGCGAACCTGACCAAAATATTTTCCATTCCCTTGACAATAACGCCGCCCGTAGGATGCTTTCTGGGAACGATTTTCGCTTCCCTATCGATAGAACTGTGGCGGTAATAATCGATAAGTTTTACAAGAACTTGATTTATCCCGACCGCACCGTAACCTATAGAAGCGAACATTTCGTCCTGACCTGAGAAAGACATTCTTTGCGACAACTTATTAAACGCTTTTTCGGTCAATAAATCATTGATATTGTAACCTTTGTTTTTTGCTTCCCGTTCAAGCATCGCTTTGCCCGTCTTGATATTTTCTTCCTTCATTTCTCTACGGAAGAACTGTTTTATTTTGACTTTAGTGCTTGAACTTTTTACTATTTTAAGCCAGTCCCAAGACGGTCCTTTAGAGTTAGGCGAAGTTATAACTTCAACGACGTCACCTACCTGCAACGGGGTATTTAAGGGCACTATTTTGGAATTTACTTTTGCGCCGATGCACTTATTGCCGACTGCGGAGTGAATTTGATACGCAAAATCTATAGGCGTTGCGTCCTTCGGTAGCCTTATTACGTCGCCTTTTGGAGTAAATACCAAAACTTCCGAACTGTAAATATCGCCTTTAAGGGAGTCCAAAAACTCTTTACTGTCTTTTAAGCCGCCCTGCCATTCCATAACTTCCCTTATCCAAGAAAGCCTTTCGTCGAAATCGTCAGAATTTTTTTTGTTTTCCTTATATTTCCAGTGCGCTGCGATACCGTATTCGGCAGCCCTGTTCATTTCGTAGGTACGAATTTGAATTTCAAACGTTTGTCCGAAGTTAGTTACTACGGTAGTGTGCAACGATTGATACATATTCGGCTTAGGCGTAGCGATATAATCTTTTATTCTTCCCGGAACGGGTTTCCATTTGTGATGAATTTTACCGAAAACTTCGTAACAATCGTCAACCGTGTTCACGATAACCCTTACCGCAGTAAGGTCGTAAATTTGGTCAAGCGTTTTGTTTTGGTTTTTCATCTTTTTGTAGATGCTGTAAAAATGCTTAGGTCTGCCGTAAACTTCGCCTGCGATATTGCCTTCGCTTAATATGGCTTGAATTTCTTCCACGACAGAAGCGACAAACTGCTTTCTTTCGGCTAACTTAGCCTTGATATTTATAACCAAATACTCAAAAAATTCGGGTTCTAAATACTTAAGCGACAAATCTTCCAACTCGCATTTTATTTGAGATATACCGAGTCTACCTGCAAGCGGAGCATAAATATCTATCGTTTCCTTTGCCATTCTTTGCTGACGTTCGTGCGATAAAAAATTAAGCGAACGCATATTGTGCAACCTATCGGCAAGTTTTATTATTATAACCCTTATATCTTTCGCCATTGCGACGAAAATTTTGCGGAAGTTTTCCGCTTGTTCTTCTTCCTTGGAAGTAAATTCTATTTTTTCAAGTTTGGTAACGCCTTGCACAAGTTGCAACACTTCGGGGCCGAATTCCTGCATTATGTCCCCTTCGGAAACAGGCGTATCTTCGATAACGTCGTGCAAAAAAGCGGCTGCGATGGTAGAGGCGTCAAGCCCTAAATCCAACAAAATAGCGGCAACGCTGCAAGGGTGAGTAAAATATTCTTCACCCGACGCCCTTTTTTGATTTATATGCGCTTTTTTTGCAAAATCGTACGCTTTTTCGCAAAGTTCTAATTCTTCTCCGCTATAAACGTCCCTTATTTTTTCGATAATATCATATATCATTACGTAAAATTTCCTCCGTTCTCGTATATATTACCGATTTTTTTAAGTCCGACTTAACCGACGGATTAAAACGAAATACGCCGTCAGCCACATCGAATATGCCTAATTCGATAAACACGTAAGTACATAAAATAAACTGCTTTTTACTATATTTTACAACATTGTCGTTATAAAAATCAACAACTTTTTCAAATTTCATACCCGAACGTTTTTTTAGGTATAGAAATATATCGGCGAAAACAGCCCTGTCAAGAGATAAATCGTTAAAAAATTCCGTACCCGAAAGTTCGGTGTTCAAATACGTGCTTTTTCCGTGAACGGTTAGTTTAGGCGGATTATCCATATAAAAAACGTTTTCAAAACCGTTTATATCCGATACGGGCGCAATTATAACTATATTCCGCAAATTATTTTCCGACGGTTCGAATAAACTTATTTGAACATCCGATAAAAAATCGAACTTTTTAACGTTTTCGGGATTGCCGAACACATACGCCGTGCCGTATTTGCATTTTAGCGAACTTAACGCTTTTTCCGCTATTTGCGCAGTTGTCAATTCGATATATTCTAAATTATTTTCGCTTTTTAAACTTAAAACCTGCTTTTCGAATATTACGTCGGAAACATCGTCCGAAACGTCGTATGCAGGCATACAATATTTTACGATACCTTTCAAAAACCTTTTGTTACCGAAATAAGAATCGTTTACTTCGAAAACGATTTTTTTAGTTACGGGCAAATTCAAAATTTCCAAATATTTCTCCCCGCCGAAACACAAAAGCGGGGTGAACGGAGATTGAAAGGTTACGTGCGGCGAACCGGGTTTTATCCTGACCGCATTCGCTTCTTTTACTTCGGTACAGAAAAGCGGAATTCTGTTTGCCATTCCGCAAGGTTCGAAAAGCGCTAATTCATCGGCAAATTCAAAGGTTAATTTTTCGTTCAATATACCTTCGACTAAAACTTGGGGAACGAAATCTTTCGCCGAATAATTTTCGGAAATATATTTATCGGCGGCTTCGTAAAAGGCTTCGAAATTTTCTTTTTGAATAGCCAAGCCTGCCGCCTGAGCGTGTCCGCCGAACTCAACCAAATATTCTTTCGTTGCGGAAATCACTTCAAAAACGTTGACGCCGTCAACGCTTCTTGCCGAGCCTTTAAGAAGTCCGTTCGTCCCTGCGAACATTATTACGGGGCGGGAATATTCGTCTACTAATTTTGCTGCGACTATGCCGACGAAACCCGTTTGCCAACTTTCGTCGTAAAGCATTATTATATTGCGGTACGAACCTTCTTTTTCTATTTTTTCCTTAGCCGAACGGTACAATTTATCACATTCGGTTTGCCTTTCTATATTATACGAAGTCAACAGTGCCGAAAGACGGAAAATTTCGTCCTCGTCGTCGCTTAAAAACAATTTCAACGCAGCGGCGGCGTCGCCCATTCTGCCTGCGGCGTTTATTCTCGGTGCAACCGAAAAAGCAATCATTTTTGAATTTATGTCCTTAACGCCTGCCGAATCCAACAAATGCTTGTATACCGAACGAATTTTATCGGACTTGTAAATTTTTAAGCCTTCGGCTACGATATCCCTGTTTTCACCGACAAGCGGCACGCTGTCGGCAACGGTTGCCGTCGCAGCAAGGTCGATAAATTTATCCGCTTTATCCCCTAAAAGAGCGTAAGCGATTTTTAACGCCACGCCTGCGCCGCAAAGAGCGTCAAACGGGTAATTTTTTGAAAGTTTAGGGTTTATTATAATAGTATCGGGAATAACTTCCGGTACTTCGTGGTGGTCGGTTATTATAACGTCTATGCCGAGTTCGTTTTTTATAAATTCAACCTTTTCGTAATCGCTTATACCGCAGTCGACGGTTATTACAAGGTCGATAAAATAATCTTCCGCATAAGCGGAGACAATTTCGTTATTCAAGCCGTATCCGTTTTGCCTTTCGGGAACTACGCTTAAAACGTTTACGCCGTATTCTTTTAAAGCCCTGTGCATTATCGCAGTAGCCGACACGCCGTCAACGTCGTAATCGCCGAAAACCAAAACAGTTTCGCCGTTTTCCTTTGCCGCATTTATACGCTCGACGGCTTCCTTCATTCCGTCAAGTAAAAAGGGGTCGAAAAAATTCTTTTTATCGGGATGTAAAAAGCGTTTCACTTGGTCGTCCGTACGATATCCCCTGCAATACAGCAATCTTGCGATTTCGTAAGATAGCCCTGCTTTACTTGCAAGATTTTTTACCCGAACGATTTCTTCATCATTAAGTTGTTCGCTATAAACGATTTTTCTCATTTTTTTCCATTTACGAAACAAGGCGGGATTTTACCCGCCTCGTAACTTAATCATTGTATTTCTTATTTATTAAAACTTTTTGAAGTAAGCGTATACGCCGCCGAACAAGCCGAGCGTTACGTAAACAGCCGCAACCGAACAAACTATAACTGCAAGCGCAGCGTACTTAACGAACGAACCGCCCAAAATAAGTAGCGCAACCGCTGCGATTATTACTGCGCAAAGCGTAAATATATTTTTCAAGAAAGTGCTGTTGAATGCGTGATTAGCAAATTCAGTCGACGCATCGTTGGCAGTGCTTACGTTTTTGCCGTATTCCTTCATAACCGACAAGTTATAAACGACGGTGGCAAGGTTCAAAACGAAACCGAAAACAAGTGCCGACGCATAAGCCGTAGTTACGGGTATACGGGTAATCGCAGTCAATGCGATAGCAAGTAAAACGTACGCTACGGACGAAACGAGCGTTGCGAAAGCCGAAGCCCATTTATACCTGAACGCAAGATATACGAATGCGAGAACCAAAAGTATGCCTGCCGCCAAAATTAACCACCAAGAATCTTCAAAAGTCTTGTAAGAAACGGTGCTGTACTTTTCAACGGTAATGCCATCTTTAATAGAAGCGGTAAGTTCGGCTTCGCCTAAAGCCTTTTTCAAATCTTCAACGACGGTGTCCGAAACTTCGGAAGTAAATTCGTAAATTACGATACGATTTTCGTCCATTTGTTTTATAGATGTGTAAGTTAAGCCGTTCTTTTTGAAAACGTCGGCAGCGGTAGATTTTATAACCGTACTGTCGTTATCGAAAACTTCGTCTGCGGAAATTTTAATTTCTTTAGCGCCTACATAATCCGAACTTTTGTTAAAGCCCAAGAAACCCAACATAGCAACGCCTGCTACTATTATAACCAAAGCCGCTATAACAAAATATTTGAAACTTTTAGTATAATTAAAATTTTTCATTTATTTTTCCTCCCTTTTAAGGTTTAAGAAGCCTTCGCTTTTACCCTTAAACAACGGAATAAACACGTTTACAAGTAATTGAGAGAAGAACATCGTTGCAAGCGCCGATATTACTGCGCCTATGCCGAAAGTAATTGCAAAGCATTGAACGTTGCCCGAGCAAATAAAGTAAACCAAAAGTGCAAACGCCGCAAAAATAATATTTACGTCAAGTATAGCGAAAATCGATTTACCGTAAGCCGCTTTTACCGAAGCCTTAACGGTTTTACCGTTAGCATATTCCTTTCTTATCTTGTTCATAATGAAGAACATACCGTCGAAGGTAAGAATTATCGACGCTATTATTCCTAAAACGCCGCCTATGTTGAGCGTGATTCCGGGAACCAAAATCATCATTAAAATTTCAATCAAAATAAACGCAAACACAGTCAGGTCCGCAATAAATCCGAAACCGCCGTAAATTAAAATCGATGCGATAAACATAACCAAAACGGCTGCCGCAACCGCCCAAAAAATCATTTTGGAAGCGTTTTCGCCAAGCGGAGAAGTTACCGTCATTTGGTCGCTTAATTCGTATTCGTATTTAAGACCGCCCGAACTTATTTGAAGCGCAAGTTGTTTTGCCGTTTCAGCCGATTGACTGGTTATATAAATAGCGTTGTCTTGAATATAATCTTCCTTTAGCGTGCTTGAAAAAAGTTCGTCGTCGCCGAGTTTGATTTTAAGCGTGAAATCGCTTTCAGCCGAAGATAAAGCGTCTTTAAGCGTTTTAAGACCTTCGCTTGTGAACTTCAATTCAACGTAATGCGACGTACCGTTTTGCGAAGTGTACTTTGCGCTTTTAACCGCATCGGCACCCATAATATACGTGCTGTCACCGTCGGCAAATTCGATTTCGCCGTAAGCGGCAACTACGCTTATATCGGTTGCAACCGACGAAGAATTACGCATTTCGATACGATAAGAAAACTCGTCGGTATCGGTTTTTCTGAAAGCCTTTACCACAGCGTTGTTATAACCTAATGCGGAAAGACGGTTTTGCAAAGTATCGATAACTTCGTTTTCGTCGATATCTTCGTCTTCGGAAGATACGTCTTCTTTAAGCGTGAGTTCGTAAGCAACCCCGCCTTCTAAATCTTGGTCAAGGCTGATAGCCCCCAAGAACGATTGATAAATTCTGGTACCGTTTTTGTACGCAGGTATTTGAAACCTTGCGAAAGTAAGAACGGTAAGAACCACCATTACAATAGCAATAATAGTTAGTAGCGCTATTGACTTCTTTTTGTTCATTTTTGCCTCCTAGCAAGCAGTTAGATGTTTAAACTACGTAAAAATAATACTTAGACTAAATTATTATATAACGGATTTTAAGTCTAGTCAAGAAAATTTCAACATTTGATTGCAAATTATGATTATTTTTCGTCATTTTTGCCGTTTGCGTAGATATCCAAAGCACATTCCATACGACTTTTCATCATTTCACAAGTAATTTCGTACGGGGTATTGATATCTCCGCCGTAGTGAATATTGTTTGCAGGGCAGCCGCCGCTGCAGTGATATTTTGCAAAACAGTTTTTACACTTCTCTCTCGTATACAAATTGTTATCCCTGAAAATTTTGCGGATATCTTCGTTAAGTTTGCCTTCGAAAACATTGCCCATAACGTACTTAGCGTCGCCTGCAAACTGATGGCAAGGATATATATCGCCGTTGGGGGTTACCGAAAAATATTCGTTACCGGCACCGCAAGCGCTTACCCTTTTCCTTAAACACGGGCCGCCGTCCAAATCGATTTGGAAATGGAAGAAATTGAAAAGCCTTTCGCCTGCTTGCTTTCTTCTTTTATATTCCTTTGCAAGCCTGTCGTATTCTTCTTTAATTTGCGGCAAAGCCGATTCGCCGATATACAGTTGACTGTTTTTATCGGTAACTACGGGTTCAAGTGAAATTTCGGTAAGTCCGTTGTCCGCAAGGTATAAAACGTCGTTTGAAAAATCAAGGTTCTTAGCCGTAAAAGTACCCCTTACGTAATAATGCTTGTCCCCCCTGATTTTTACAAAGTTCTTTATATTTTCTATAATAACGTCGTAACTGCCTTTGCCGTTTATCGTCTTTCTGACGCCGTCGTGGACTTCCTTTCTTCCGTCGATTGAAAGGACTACGTTTTCCATTTCCCTATTCAAATATTCGGCGTTTTCCCTATTTAAAAGCACGCCGTTAGTAGTAAGGGTAAACAAAAAGGTCTTGCCCTTTTCAGCCGCTCTTTTTTTTGCGTACTCGACCGTTTGTTTAACTACGCCTAAATTCATAAGCGGTTCGCCGCCGAAAAAGTCGGTTTCCAAAATCTTTCTGTTGCCGCTGTTGTCTATTAAAAAGTCTATTGCCTTTTTTGCGACTTCGAAGGACATATATTCCGACCGACCGTGATAGTTCCCTTGCCCTGCAAAGCAATATTCGCAACGCAAGTTGCAATCGTGGCATATATGCAGGCAAAGCGCTTTTACATCTTCGCTTTTTAAAGGAATTTCTTCTGTTTCTTCCTTAAAAAGAACGCCTTTTTCTTTTAGTTCTTGTATTTCGTCTTCTATTTCTTTTATAACGGAAGGTTCTACGCCGCCAAGATTATAACTTTCGCCGTTAAGTTTTTTTACGACTTCGGTCGTAAGCGAATCGCATATATGCAATGCGCTTGCGGCGTTGTCGAATAAGTAATAAGTTCCGTCTTTTTCAAATGTATGTACCATTTCAATATTAAACAGGAGCAGTAAAAATTACTGCTCCCGATACTCTCCTTATTTTTACAGGATTATTTTACTTCTTTAATCTTAGTTTCTCTGGTAATCTTTTCGCAAGATTGATTACCTACCGTGCAAGACGTTTTGCAAGCCGATTGACAAGTGCTTCTACATTCACCGCAACCCGTAACCGTTCTTTTTGCAGGAGCGGCAACAGTTTTAATTCTACCCATAATAAAATCCTCCGTAGTTTTTTTAATATTATACACCGAGCGGCGGCAATATGTCAACCGTTTTTGGGGTCAAAGCCTTTTGCTTAAGCCGTTTTTTTGAAATTAACCGCAATTATACCCGAAATCACGCCTATCAAGGTGCCGAATACTAAATCTAAAATAAAACCGCCGACAAAAACTTTGCTGCCTGCAAACAAAGCAAAAATCAAATAAGTAAATATAAACACCAAAAGTCCGACCGCACCGCCTTTCAAATACCCCATACGCCCCCTTAAACAAAATAAGCACGCAAAGAATACCGAAAACACCTTTATAAATTGATTTACTATTTTTATAATACTTTCCGAAAGCGGAGTTACGTAAAGCGCAAAAGCAAAAATTATAACTGCGATAAGCGAAATACAAACGCCTAAAAACGCCCCCGAAAGTACCATTTTAAATCCGCCGTCTTTACTCATAAAAAAACCTCCGCAAACAGTACAATGTATGCGAAGGTTAAATTTTTTATTCTTCTTTTTCTTCTACCTTTTCTTCGGCGTTTTCTTCAACGGGAAGTTCCTCGGTCTTTTCAGCGGTTGCTTCGGGTTGTTCTTCAACGGAATCGGACGAAGTTTGATAAATAGCGGCTTTATCGAACTTAACGAAGGATTTGTTTTCGCCAAAGCCCGTTTCGAGCGTGAAGGTGTTTTCTTCGTCGTCGATATCTGCAACCACGCCGCATATACCGCCTATCGTTTTAACTTTATCGCCTACTTTTAGCGAAGAAAGTTTTTCTTGTTCTTGCTTTTGCCTTTTCTTTGAAGAATAACTGCTCCAAACAAAGAAAGCGATAATAACCGCAAAAAGTATACCGTAAATTATCCATTGTTCGGTCGTGCAACCCGTAGGTGTCTTATCGGTGGTTTCCGCAGTATCGGCAGCGGCATCTAATAATAAATTCCAAAACATAATTTTTAATCTCCTTATAAGTTGTTAACTTAAATTTTTATAATTATACCAAAATTACGGATATTTGGCAAGCGTTTAACGCTATTCTCTGCCGTACTTGGCATAAAACTCGTCCGCAAATTCGGGCAAAGCGTCTTGAAGTATAGCGTTACGCATATTTTTCATAAGATTCGTCAAGAAAGTTATGTTATGCAAACTTAAAAGCATACCGCCCGTCATTTCGCCGACGTTTATCATATGCCTTAAGTACGCCTTCGTATAATTTTTGCAACAATAGCAATCGCACTCGTCGTCAAGCGGCGTAAAATCGTCCTTATACTTGCCGTTCCTTACGACTATTTTACCCTTACTCGTAAGTGCGGTTCCGTTTCTCGCTATACGGGTTGCAAGAACGCAGTCGAACATATCTATTCCACGCTTAACCCCTTCTATAAGGCAATCGGGACTGCCCACGCCCATAAGATATCTAGGGATAGAATCAGGGTAATGCGGCAACATTTCGTCCATAATATCGTACATAAGCGGTTTGGGTTCGCCTACCGAAAGTCCCCCTATGCCTATGCCGTATTTTGCGTACGGTATAGTTTCTTTAAGGCTTGTAAGGCGCAAATCTTTATACATATTGCCCTGAACTATCGGGAACAACGCTTGGTCGGGATTGTTATGTGCGTTATAACAACGGTCAAGCCATTTAAGCGTTCTTTCCATAGCCGCTTTACTTACTTTGTAATCGCAGCCGTACGGAGTGCACTGGTCGAAAGCCATCATAATATCGGCGCCAAGGTTGTTTTCTATTGCCATAGCCTTTTCGGGCGTAATAAAATGCAAACTGCCGTCAACGTGCGAATTAAAATACACGCCTTCGTCCTTTATTTTATTTAGTTTTGCAAGAGAAAATACCTGAAATCCACCGCTATCCGTCAAAATAGGTCTGTCCCAAGCCATAAATTTATGCAAACCGCCTGCCGCCTTTATTATATCGTCGCCGGGACGCATATACAAGTGATAGGTGTTTGCAAGTATTATTTGAGCGTTCGCTTCTTTCAAATCTTTGGGGTACACGCCCTTTACGGTAGCCTGCGTGCCTACGGGCATATATACGGGGGTTTCTATATCGCCGTGCGGAGTATGCAAAACGCCTGCCCTTGCCCCCGTACGGCTATCCCTTTTTATAGTTTCAAAGTAAAATTTTTCCATATTATATTCCTAATAAAAAATGCGGTTATTCTATGAACATTGCGTCCCCGAAACTGAAAAAACGATATTTTTCGCTAACGGCGGTATTATACAGTTCAAGAGTTTTTTCCCTTCCGCAAAAAGCGGAAACGAGCATTATAAGTGTAGATTTAGGTAAATGAAAGTTAGTTATTATACCGTCCACGCATTTAAATTTATAACCGGGATATATAAAAATATCGGTATTGCCGCTGGTTTCTTTTACAAAGCCGTTTTCGTCCGCTACGCTTTCGAGCGTGCGAACGCTTGTGGTGCCGACCGCTATAATTCGCCTGCCTTCACGCTTAGCCTTGTTTATTTTTTCGGCGTTTTCTTTATCGATTTTATAGTATTCCGTGTGCATTTTGTGGTTTAACACGTCGTCTTCTTTTACGGGACGGAAAGTTCCGAGCCCCACGTGCAACAACACGTCGGCTACTTCAACGCCTTTGTTTTTTAATTTTTCAAAAAGTTCGTCGGTAAAATGCAAACCTGCGGTAGGTGCGGCGGCTGAACCGTCTATTTTGGAATACACCGTTTGATACCGCTCTTTATCTTTTAATTTTTCCTTTATATACGGCGGCAAAGGCATTTCACCTACCCTTGAAATTATATCTTCAAACACGCCGTCAAAATTAAAAGTTATTATCCTGCTGCCTTCTTCGCCCGTAGCGTTTACTTTTAAGGAAAGTTCTTCGTTTACGGTAAGCGTTTGCCCCGGTCTTGCCTTTTTGCCAGGCTTAACCAAAACTTCCCAGTCGGTAAGGTTAAGCCTTTTTAAAAGCAAAACTTCGACCTTTCCGCCGTGCGGAGTGTAACCGTACATTCTTGCAGGCAAAACCCTTGTGTTGTTTCTTACAAGCAAATCGCCTTCCTTAAGAAATTCCGTTATATCGTAAAAATGTTTATGGTCTACCCTGCCGCTTTGCCTGTCGTAATGCAGTAACCTTGAGCAATCTCTGGGTTCGACGGGCGTTTGCGCAATAAGTTCTTCGGGTAAATAATAATCAAAATCGGTTGTTTTCATTCGTTGTCCTGTTTGTTTTCAAAAATAGAAATTTGCGCTTTTTTATCTTCGGGCATTTTTATGCCTAAATGCTCGTAACCCTTTCTTAAGCAAACCCTGCCTCTCGGCGTGCGTGCGATAAAGCCCAGTTGCATAAGATAAGGTTCGTAAACGTCTTCTATGGTGTTTGCGTCCTCATTTATCGTAGCGGCAAGCGTATCTAGTCCGCACGGACCTCCGCCGAATTTATCTATCATAGACCGCAAAAGTTTCCTGTCTATGTCATCAAGTCCCAAATCGTCAACTTCCAAACGAGAAAGCGCTTCTCTTGCGTCTTCGTACATAATGCGTTCGTGATTGCGAACCAAAGCGAAATCACGCACCCTGCGCAAAAACCTGTTTGCTATTCTAGGCGTGCCACGACTGCGCTTTCCTATTTCTTCCGCAGCGTTTTTGTCTATTTCCGAACCTAATTTTACTGCCGAACGGCGAATAATTTCCGAAAGTTCTTCAACCGAATAATTTTCAAGACGACAAACCACGCCGAACCTGTCCCTTAACGGCGAAGATAACATTCCCGCCCTAGTCGTAGCCCCGATTAGAGTAAACTTAGGCAACGGCAACTGCACGTTTTTTGCCGACGGTCCTTTGCCTATTATAAAATCCAAAGTAAAATCTTCCATAGCGGGATATAAAATTTCTTCCACACTGTGGTTAAGCCTATGAATTTCGTCTATAAACAAAACGTCGTTTTCGTTAAGGTTGGTAAGTATTGCGGCTAAATCCCCCGCTCTTTCTATGGCAGGACCGCTGGTAACTTTTATAGAAGAACCGAGTTCGTTTGCGATAATGTGCGCAAGCGTGGTTTTGCCCAACCCCGGCGGACCGTACAAAAGAACGTGGTCTAATGCGTCCCTGCGTAATTTAGCGGCGGTTATAAAAACTTCCAAATTATCTTTTATTTTCCGTTGTCCGATATACCCGTCCATCGTTTTCGGACGAAGCACGTTTTCGACTTCTTCGTCCCAACCGTCTTTGGTACTCGTAACAAGTCTTTCTTCTTCCATATTACTTCATACTCCTTAAAGCGTAGGAAAGCACGTCCTGTATGCTTTTTGCGCCGCTTGCGTATGCCGCCTTAACGCCGTTTACGCTTTCGTTTCGGTTAAAGCCTAAACTCATAAGCGCAATAACCGCATCTTCGTCGATTGCCGATTCCGTAGGCGTAGCGGTTAGGTCGGCTTGGTCATCGGAAGAACCTGCCGCAACCTTTTCCCTAAGTTCAAGCACTATCCTTTCCGCAGTCTTTTTACCGCAACCTTTTACTTTGGAAAGCGTTTTTACGTCCGACGTCGCTATCGCAAGCGCAAGTCCCGATAAACTCATTCCCGATAAAATGCCTATGCCGAGTTTAGGACCTATGCCCGATACCGTTATAAGTTTAAGGAACATTTCTTTTTCTTCAACGCTTATAAAACCGTAAAGGTAAATGCCGTCGTCCCTGACTGCGGTATAAGTGTAAAGTTCTCCGCCGCCGTCATTAAGCAACTTTTCGCCTGCTTGAGCCGAGCAACATACTTCGTACCCGACGCCGCCGACGTCCAAAATAAAATTATTATCTACGTAATAAAGTAATTTTCCTTTTAAATAACCTATCATAATCCACCTTTAAATGCTGAAAAGTCCGCCGAGTTTATTTGTCTGAGCGTGCGTTAGCGCAACCGCTAAAGCGTCCGCTGCGTCGTCTGGCTTAGGTATGCTTTTTAACCTTAAAAAAGTTTTGACCATTTGTTGAATTTGGTTTTTATCCGCCCTGCCGTATCCCGTAAGCGCTTGTTTTATTTGCAAGGGAGTATATTCGTAAAGCCTTCCGCAATACTTGGTGGCGGTTAAAAGAATAACCCCCCTTGCGTGAGCGACGTTTATACCCGTCGTTACGTTTTTGGCAAAGAATAATTCTTCAACGGCAATTTCGTCGGGCTTAAATTTATCTATAACCTGCTTTACGCCTTCTTCTATCATAGCAAGCCTTACCGCAAGATTTTCGTTTTTCGGGGTTAAAACCACGCCGTAATCAATCATTTCGGTTTTGCCCCGTTCGTGTTTTATTGCCCCGTAACCCAGCGTAGCAAGTCCCGGGTCGAACCCAACGATTACCATTTTTTATCTTCCTTAATTTTAATCAGTTTTTATTTTACATTGTTTTTGATAAAAAGTCAATAAAACAACCACTACCGCAAACTATATTTATTGTTCGTCACAAAATACACTCAGGTAAACGTAATTTTAAATACTTAGTTAATCCGTTAAACAATTCCGTTTTGGAATAATATGGTTTTAATAATTTTTATTTCTTGTAATCTATGACATTCTTCCCTTGTCATTTTTAATATTCTTTTCCTGTTATTCTAAGCCTTCTTCTCTCGTCATTCGTGAGCATCCCCCCTGTCATTCTGAAGTTTGCGAAGCAAACGAAGAATCCCTTTGTGTTCCTTGTCGGTAGTTGCATTGTGTCCACCACACTTT
>CAZMOQ010000012.1:14275-17017 GCA_964568155.1 uncultured Clostridia bacterium
GCAAACTCTGCTCAGTATGACAGGAGAGTAGTCAGTTTTGCAACTTGCTTAGTATTCCCCCTGTCATTCTGAAGTCCGTCGGTTTTGCGACGGACGAAGAATCTACAACCTGTCTTTCTAAGCGTTAGCGAAGAATCTATCTTTAGACGCTTCGTAAGTAGGGCTACGGGGCAAGGCTCAGCGTGACACGGTTTTAATTATTTTTTTACCTGTCATTCTGAAGTCCGTCGATTTTACGACGGACGAAGAATCCCTTTGTGTTCCTTGTCGGTAGTTGCATTGTGTCCACCACACTTTAGATACTTCGACAGAGTTTGCGTTGCAAACTCTGCTCAGTATGACAGGAGAGTAGTCAGTTTTGCAACTTGCTTAGTATTCCCCTGTCATTCTAAACGAAGTGAAGAATCTATTTTTTAGATACTTCGACAGAGTTTGCGTTGCAAACTCTGCTCAGTATGACAGGAGAGTAGTCAGTTTTGCAACTTGCTTAGTATCCCCCTGTCATTCTGAAGTCCGTCGATTTTACGACGGACGAAGAATCCCTTTGTGTTCCTTGTCGGTTGTTGTGTTGCGTCCACCACACTTTAGATACTTCGACAGGGTTTGCGTTGCAAACCCTGCTCAGTATGACGGGACTACCGTCATTCTGGGCGTTCTTTCCTGTCATTCTGAGCGTTAGCGAAGAATCTACTTTTTTAGGCTAAATACGGAACACTTTGCCCCCCTACTCGGCAAAAATAAAAAAGAGAGCCGAGTTGGCTCTCCCTATCAAATTATCGCATAACGTTTTAGGGGGAATTATTACACGATAGTTTAATCATTTTATTCTACATTTGTAAACGGATAAATGTACTGAGTAATGGTTATTTCGGTAGTACCTTCTTTGACCTGTCTATTACCCCTTGTATAATATCCGTAAGTAACACTAACTTTATCATCAATTCCCAAATCTTTCTTCATTTGTTGATAGAAAGTATCAAACTCAGTCAACGTAGACAATTCGCAGGAATTTTTCTTACCGTCTTTCTCATAAGACATACTAAAGATATAACGCCCGTCTTTTATAGGAGAATTACCTATCGCACTACCTTTAATAATATTAGTTACATAAATACCGCCCATTTGGTCTTGTACAAAACTTGCGCCAAGCTTCCACCTGCCGTCGATATATCCGTAATTTTTATCAGTAACCGTTTTTATAAGTTGCGTTGCAATATTTACTATACCTTCGTTACCTGTAACGGGGATAAAGAAACTTATGCCGTCACGCTCGGTGTCTCCTGAATTAAGCATACCGACCAACTGACCTGCATAGTTATATATTCCGCCGCCCGAATTACCTTTATTTGTTGCGGTATCCGTTTGATGCAAAGTCATTTCGCCTATATCGCTTACGTTTACAGGCACATAAAGATTGCTTACGTGTCCGTAAGAAACAGTTCCCGGTAAACTACCCGTAGGGCAACCTATTGCGAAAATTTCTTCGCCCCTACTTAAGTCATATGCACCTATCTTTGCCTTTTTTATTTTATCGTTATAATTGCCTTTACTAAAGCCTTTATCTTTGTAATGGTCGTTTATTTCTATACGAAGCACCGCTATATCGGTATCCTTATCGCTACCCATAAGCGTTGCGGGGAACGCTATACTTTTATAGTCATAATCGCCGACTTCGTTGGTTGCAGTATTATCGATAGGTATATAAACCAAAACTTCCGATGCGCCGTCTATAACGTGATGACAAGTAAGAACATATAAAAACGGTGACGAATCATACTTGCTATTCTCATATTCTACTTTTATATCGATAATAGTGCCGCTACCGTAAGCGGACGAACCCGACACTAAAGATTCTACCGTTACGTTGGATTCATACACAGCCGCAGTTGCATCTATACTGTTTTTTGCTTCACCCTTTTCTTTAGCACACTTCAAATTAACGCTTTTAACAGCGTAAGTTTTACCATAACTATCCGTTTTCGTTCCGTCAGGAATTATAGTTTTATCGGTAACGGTTGTGGAAGAAGAACCTATTTCTTGAGTAGGTTTATCGTTATCAGGAATATACATCGTTATAAGATTACAACCTGCAAAAGTTAAACACAACGCAACCGCTAAAAAAACGACTGCTAATTTTGAAAATAATTTTTTCATTAAAAAATGCTCCTTACGGATTTTTATTAAAAATTTCCAAGCCCTTCTAAGTTACAGTATAATTTTATCCGTTTTTCCTTTAAATAAAATTGAATAACCCAAAAAAATAAAAATATTTAAAAATCAGCGTTATTAAGGTTTATTTTATCAAAAAAAGCCGTCAAAAAAACGGCTTTTCTCCCCTTGCTAAAAAAAACACAAACCGCCTTTCTTTTACAAGGTATATAAAACAGCGCAAACTTATGCCTTAAACTATACCTGTAAAAGAAAAAGGCGTTTACCGCTGACAAACTAAGTGTGAGCAATAACCGCCTTTTTATTCTAAAAAAACGGATTCTTAGGCAAATCTAATTATACCCCTTGTTTTGAAATAATTTCCTATCCTATCATTTTGAACACACTCATTTGTCATTTTGAGCGAAGTGAAGAATCTAATAACTTCGCAAAAAGATTTTTGAAAAAAGATTTTTGCGAAAAAGGAGAAACCGCCACTTTTGCCTTACGATTTGCCTGAATAGGCAAATCGTTGGCTCTTTGGCGTGTTTCGACGCCGTCATTCTGAAGTTTGCGAAGCAAACGAAGAATCTC
>CAZMOQ010000013.1:0-16869 GCA_964568155.1 uncultured Clostridia bacterium
TTTTTAACGGCGTCGTTAAGCAACGCAAGGCAAGCCGTAGTGCCGTGCGTGCCAACTCTTTCAAGCCCTATTTCTTCCAAAATATGGGCAACGCTGTCACCCATAACGGGCGTCGGCGCAAGAGATAAATCCACGATACCGAATTCGGCGTTTAAGCGTTTGGACGCTTCGGACGCTATAAGTTGACCTACCCTTGTAATTTTGAAAGCCGTCTTTTTTATGATTTCGGTAATTTCCGATATAGAAGCGTCGGGATAATTTTTTATTGCGTGATGAACTACGCCCGGTCCCGAAACTCCGACGTTTATAACCTTTTCCGCTTCGCCTAAGCCGTGAAACGCACCTGCCATAAAGGGATTATCTTCGACAGCGTTGCAAAAAACTACTAATTTAGCGCAGCCGAAGCCGTCCTTATCCTTAGTTATTTCCGCAGTACGCTTTACGATTTTACCCATTAAACCGACGGCGTCAAGATTTATCCCCGATTTCGAAGTGCCTATATTAACCGAAGAACACAACCTGTCCGTAATAGACAATGCTTCGGGGATACTTTCTATAAAAGAACGCTCGTATTCGGTCATTCCCTTATGTACAAGCGCCGAATATCCGCCCAAAAAGTCTACGCCGACGGTCTTTGCGGCGTCGTCCAGTCTTTTTGCAAGCAAAGTTTCTTCGCCTTTAAAATTAGCGGTCAAAAATGCCGCAGGGGTTATCGAAACCCTTTTATTTACTATGGGAATACCGTATTCCTTTTCTAAATCGGTGCCGACTTTTACTATATTTTCGGCATAAGAACAAATTCTGTCGTAACAAGCGTCGGCGGTGCGTTTTGCGCTTTCCCTTATGCAAGGTATAAGCGAAATGCCCATCGTTATGGTACGGACGTCCAAATGCTCTTTTTCTATCATATCGATAGTTTCAAAAATTTCTTGTCTTCCGAGCATTTTTCACCTCAAATCTTATGCATTGCGTTAAATATATCTTCGTGTTGGATATGTATGCTTACGCCGATTTTTTCGCCGAGTGCTTTCATTTCGTCGGCAAGTTCGGCAAGCGCAACGGTGCAGTTTGAAATATCCGTGTGCATAAGCATAGTGAAATTTCCGCTCAATATAGTTTGGCTTATATCTTCTATATTTACGTTTTTATCGGCAAGCGCACCGCTTACTTTTGCAATAATGCCGGGTTTATCCTTGCCGAATACAGTTAATACCGCTTTCATTTTAAGTCCTTCCTTTTATATTCTTTCAAAAGCCACAAGCACGTTGCCGTGCGTGTAATACTTTACGTTTTCGCCTTTAGTAAATTCGGGAAACTGCTTTTCGGTATCGAAAAGAACTTTCCTTTCAAAAAATTCTTGTTTTTTAGTGTTATATTCCAAAAAATACAAAGATTTAAATTCTATACCGTCCCTGACTTCAATGGCTTCGGAATACCTTTCAAACACGCCGTTGACTTCGTTATTAGTTCCCGTTTCTATCCCGTGTAAAATTTTACAGTAATTTCTTATACGCTTAAACGGAATAGCCAAGTATATGTATGAAAATATTACGAATACGCCCGTTACCGTATAAGTTATTATTTTCATAGTGGTTATATTAGGCGATTTATAAGGTTCTAAACGGTAAAAAACAAACATAACGACCGCAAACGCCACGAATACCCCCAGCGCAACGAAGTACCATATTTTTAAATTTCTTTTTTGTTTTTTTACCAAATCGAAATCGGCTTGTTCATAAATATTTTCCATTATATCATTCTCCTTTATAGTCCGTTCTTACGTACTCGTAACCGCTATCCGTATCCAAAAACAGTTCGTATCGGTCGGAATATTCAGCCATCACGTATTTAGGGTTTTGTTTTACCCTGAAATATCTAGGGGCTTCTTCCCTTACGGGAACCGATTTTTCTTCGAAATTCTCCGTATGTTTTGCGTTTTCGTAAGTTTCTTCGGTTTCTTTTACGGATTTTTTGGGTTTTTCTTCATCTTTTTGCGATTTTTTCCTTTTACCAACGCCAAGCGTCCTTAAAAGCGCATATAAAACCGTAGCCGCCAAAATTACGTGAAACACGATAAGCGAAGTTTTACTTTTAGATACCGAACCGTAAGCGATTTCGATAACACAGCCCAAAACGGCGCATAACAGGGTAAGTTCCAAATGAAACAAACTTAATATTTTGTAAATTATTTTGGCAACGGCGGTTATTATTTTTTTTATAATTCCGAATAACAAATATCTTTTAACAAACAGCATACCGTTATCCACCGAATATTATTTGCGAAAACCTTACCCGAAACAACGTAAGCGAACGTATGCTTAACGATATATCGGGCACGACGCCTTCTATTTGATTTTGCTTACACGTTCCGAACACACGACTGTCCGAACTGTTTTCTCTATTATCCCCTAAAAAGAAAAATTCGCCTTCGGGAATAACGTACGTCTTTTTTGAAGTGCCGTTATCGTAATAAGTCCTGCCTTTAACGTAAGGTTCGTTCAGTTTTTTGCCGTTGCGGTAAACTCCGCCGTTTTCTATTACTATTTCGTCCCCGCCTTTACCGATTATTCTTTTTATAATCAAATCGCCGTTGGCTTTTTCGCCTGAAATTATAACTATATCGCCGTAATCGGGATTTATATGTTTGTTTATCAGCAATACGTCGCCGTTTTTAAGCGTATCGTTCATAGAATTTCCGACGACTTCGACGTACGTAAAGTTATAAGCGTTTACCAAGGAAAAAACTAAAAACCATATAACTAAAAAAACACATACGAGAAAAAACCGCCCCGATTCCGAGTCGTTGTTTTTACCCGCATTAAGTAGTTTTTTATTTAAACAGTCCAAATCAATTCTCCCGTTTTGCAACCGACTTAGTCATTTTTTCCAAATCGTCTTTTGATAGAAAGACCGTTCTTCCGCATCCGTCGCACTTTATTTTATAATCAGCCCCCGTACGAACTACCGTCCACACGGTACTTCCGCAGGGATGCTTTTTTTTGGCGGTTATACGGTCGCCGACTTCAAATTTTATACCCATAAAACATTATTTAATAAATATTTCCCGTCAAATTTAAAATCTATACAATAAATATTGTTAAGATTTTTTATTATCATACCTTCGTCCGTTTTGAACTTATTTAGTGCAAGCGAAACGCCGTGCCATACTTCGCCGCCGAGTATTTCTACGCTTACGCCGTATACCGTTTGCGTTTCCCCATTGCGTTCCACAAGGCTTACTTTAAGCGTACCGCCGTCAGGAGCATACACGTCCGCAAGCAATATGGAATTTTCTTTAGGTTTATCCATACTTGCGTTTATTTTGAAAGTTCTTAATCCGTTAGGACAAGTTATGCCTTCTATATCGAAAGGTCCTTTTTCGATAGAAATTTTTCGACTGTCATCGCTGCGCATATACGCAACTATATCGGAAGTGAAATCGGTTACGCAAGGTTGCCACAAAAAGTTATTCTCTCTCGAAGAAAATAAAATTACCGACTTATTTTCGTTATCCGATTGCGTTTCGTCGAATTTTTTGTTTATTATCTTGGAACAAACGGTAAAACCCGAAGAATATTTCGCCGAAGCAAAGAAAAAAGCCTGCCCCGAATATTTATACGGGCGGTATCTGTACGTTACGCACTCTTGGGTTTCTTCTACCTTTTCGGCGGATAAATTCCAACATCTCAGCGCAGGATTTACGATTTCTTCCGACGCAAAAAGTTTTAGCCGTTTCAAACCGTTGAAATCAGGCGTTACCTTAATATAAATGTACCCGTCTACTAATTCGCAAGAAATTTCTAATTCGTGCGGAAGTTCTGTTTTTGAATTTTTAAGTTGTTTTTCCAAGAATACGAAAACGTCGTTAAAAGAATTTTGGTCTAAGTATTTATCGCACTGAACCGAATAATTGACGTGCGTTTCGACTGATTTTTCTATACGCTGCACGGTATCGTACGCTCTGTCAACATCGAAAAAGCCGTTGTTCGTTGTAGTTAAAAGCAACGACGGGCAACTTACGTACTGCGCATATACCTGCGGGTCTATTGCGGCAAGATATTTATACGTATCGTCCGCCATTTCTATTTCAGGGTTATCCCCGAACTTGAAATGCCCCCTATATTCGTGCCATCCTGCGCTGAACGTAAAAACTGCGCACTTTAACTCTTTTTCTTGAGAAGCAAGTTGCCACAAAACCGTTGCGCCGTGCTTCATACCGAATGCGCCTACGCAAGAAACTTCTTCTATCGATTTCAAATAATAGAAAGCGTATCTTGCGGCGGAACACCATTCGTACCAACAACTTTTTTTAGCGTCGTCGTCAATACGGTGTATTTTGGTATCGTTTTCGACATAATGCGCAAAATTAAGTTCTTCGGGATATTCCGTTCTTTCGCCGTCGTTACCGTTGCCGGCGTAATCAATCATAAAAGCGTAATAGCCTTTGCGGGCGAAAAGCGTTACGGTATCTTCGTCAACGCCTTTAGTATAATTAGGTAAAATAAATACCGCAGGCATTTTTTTGTTCTTTTTATCGTAGGCGGCTAAAGAGTAAATGCTTACCCTGCCGCTAGCCGTTCTTTTACCCGTAATTTTTGTTTTTCGGTAAATAAGCCCGTCTTTTTCGTATTCTTCGGAAGTTTCTTCTAAAGGTAAATCTAATATAAAATCTTCCCATAAAGTCACGGGCGTATAAATAGTACCTGCCAAAACGTTTACTCCTTAACACGTAACCGTTAACTGCGAACCCCGTTCGTCGGTTGCGCCGATTACGTTTATTTTACAATTTATTCTCTCTTTAAGTTCTTTTACGTGGGAAATAACCCCTACCGTTAATTGCGTACTGTTGATTTTTTCCAAATAAGATACGACTACTTCGGTAAGTTCGTCGTCAAGCGTGCCGAACCCTTCGTCCAAGAAGAAAAATTCTATCGGTCTATCCGCTTTTGCGCTCACCGTAACGGACAACGCAAGCGCAAGCGACAAAGAAACAACGAAAGTTTCGCCGCCGCTAAGCGTATTTACCGTTCTTTCGATTCCGCCGTTCATATTATCGCAAACGTAAAAGTCCTGATTGTATTTTAGCGAATATCTCCCGTCAGACAACTTTGCAAGGAATGACGCAGCGACACGGGTTATTCTTTCCAAATATTCTTTTGCGATATATTCCAAAAACGCCCTGCCCTTGAAAAGAGTTTGCATCTTTTTTGCAATAGTCCTGTATTCGAGCGCTTCGGTATAGGCTTTTTTTGCAACCTTCTTTTTCGCAAGTTTTTCTTTGCAAATATTTTTTGCGCTTTCGGTTACCGCTACGCTTTTGTTTAATTCTTCTATGCGGTCTACATACTTATTTATTATTTCCGCCGTTTCCGAATGTGCGGTTTTATCGAAAGTTCGCCCGTTTAATTTACTGCGCTTATCTTCGAGAGCGGCGTTCACTACTGCGTAACTGTTAGAACTCTTTTGCAAATCTTCGGCGTATTCCAGTTTTTGCTCTTTAGTTAAAACCAACCGTTCGGCTTCGCTTACGTCTATTATACCACATACCGCCGAAATTTCCTTAAATTTTTCGGTGTTTTCGGTAATTTTCTTTTTTAAATTTTCAATTTTTACCGATAAAGACGATTTTTGCTCCGAAAATTCCCTAATTTTTCGGGTGTTTTCGGTTTGTGTTCGCTCGGTTAACGATTTTTTTTCTTCAAGTTCTTGTATTAAACGGTATACTTCTTGCGCAGCAACAGCAAAATCTTTACCGTTTGTAACTAAATTTATTTTCTCAATCGACTTGTTCAGCCTTTCCCTTAAATCCGTACCGTCGGTTTTTAAGCGTTCAAGTTTTTCTTCGTTTACGGCAATAAGCGTTTTTAACTCTGCAATGTCTTTATTGATTAAGTTTTCCGCCTGCTTTAATTCTTTGCGCTTTTGAGCTTTTTCTTTTTCATCTTCTATATCGAATTCGCTGACGGTGTTTGAATTTAAACGAATTCTATCTTCGATTATATCCGCAAGCCACGCAACCGTGCCGTGTGCGGCATTTTCTTCTTTTAAATAAACGTATTCGTTTTTTACGGCGTTTTTGCAAACGTTTTCGATAAACGCATCGGAATTGTCCGTACCCAGCCGTGCTTGCAATTCAAGATTTATTTTTAACTTTTCTTCGCATTTTTCCAAATTCAAAGAAACCCGTTTGTTATCCGCAGAAATTTGCCTGTACAAGTCTAATTTTTCGTTTAAAAGTTTTTCAATCGACACTTTATCCGAAAAACAATCATTTAAAACGTCAAGTTCGGTTTTTCTTGCTATAAGTTTGCTTCTTCCTTCATCGTAATTCTTTAAAAAACCGTCGTTCAAAAGAATTGCGTTTTCTTTTTCCAAAGTCGAAAGATTTTCTTCTATCTTGTTAAAGTCCTTTTCTACGCTTTCAAGTTGCTTTTCGTCCCGTTCTATTTCCTTATGGCACTCGACTAGTTTTTCTGCGCTATCGGTTTTTTCAAGCGCAATTTTCTTTTTAGCGTTATTTTCGTTTTCTTTGCGTTCAAAATCTAATTTTTGTTCCAAATTCGTTATTTCGGCGCAAAGCAGGCGGACTTCTTCGAGTGCTGCGAATTTTTCGTTACTTATCTTTAATTTGTCTTTAAGTTCTACAATCTCGGCTTTTTCTTTTACAAGTTTTTCTTCATAAGACTTATAAAGTTCGTCCGTATATTCGTCGTACGCACGAAGTTCGGCTTCGGCGGCAACGCACTGCCTATCGTGTTCGTAATAAGATTCCGTCGCTTTATCGTAAAGTGCTTGACCGTATTTTTCGATAGAAAACAACCTTGCTATTATATCGAGCCGTTCGGACTTTCTGGACTTAACGAATTTATCGAATTCCCCTTGCGGAATGGCTATGCATTTTTTGAAGTCTTCGTATTCCAGCCCTATTATTTCTTCGGCAAGAGCGTTAACCCGTTCGGCTTTTTCTTCGACCATAAACTTTTTACCATTTTCGTAAGAATAAACGACTGCGGTGCCGTTACGCTCGGTCGGATAAAACTCCCTGCAAAATTCAAAAATTTTTCTAACGCCGTTATATAAAATTTCAAAAGAAAAACTTACCGACGCTTTAGTGCTGTTACAATTAACAAAGTCCTGCTTTCTCGTATTCTTTTGCGTTTTACCGTACAAAGCGAGAACGATTGCGTCTAATATAGTAGACTTCCCCGAACCCGTATTGCCGAAAATGCCGAAAATACCCCCTTTCAACAATGCTGCAAAGTCTATGGTTTGTTTTTCGCAAAAACTGTTAAGTCCTTCTATTTCTAATTTAATGGGTTTCATTTATTATCTCTAAAAACATTTTTATCAATTCTTCGGGCGGTTCGTTGCCGTACTTCTCTTTATAATATCCGATAAACAACTGCTCGTCCGTAAGCGAGCGTTTAGATTCCGTTACTATTTCCGCCGTTTCGTTAAAAACAAGATTTATAGACACGACGTCGGGATACTCGTTTTTAATGGTTTTTATTTGCAAATCGGTAAGCGGATGCCCTAAATTTAACGTAAGTTCTATGTACTTACCTTTATTTTTATCTAACAATTCGATAGCGTTTTCATAGCCGATTGATTCCAACCGCATCAACTTTTTACCCGAATTTAAGGGTATTTGTTTAAAATTTTCAGTCTTACCGTCGTTGATTTCAAAAACGTTTACGCTTTTTTCATACCCTGCTTCGTCAAAAGCGTACTCTAATATAGCGCCGCTGTAATATGCGTTTTTGCTTTTTGAAACGACTTGCCGTTTGTGCAAATGCCCTAGCGCAATATAATTGCAATCGGGTAAAATACTTTTATCCACCGACCGTGCGCCGCCTAAATCGATTGAGCGCTCGCCTTCGGAAGTTTCACCGCCGAGCGTGTAAAAGTGACCGACTAGTATAGAAGGTAAATTTTCGGTATTATTACTTAACCCCGCATTTAACCAACGCTTCATTTTATCGGCAAATTTTTCGTTTTCGTTGACTTCTTCTTTAAACCTTGCTTCGTTCGGGTACGGCAACAAGCCTATAAAAACCCTTTCGCCGTTTTTTTCGACTTCCAAATGGAAGTTACCCGACTTTGCCGAAGAAAAATGCGTTTCCGTTCCGCCGAATATGTATATACCCATTCTTTCGGCAAACGGATTAGGTGCGGAAAGTCTGTAAGAATCGTCGTGGTTGCCGCTTATTATAACTACTTTGCGATTGTTTTTTGCCAACTTACAAGTGATATCGAAAAACAGTTCTTCGGCTTCGGAAGGCGGAACGAATGAATCAAAAACGTCGCCTGCCACAAGCACGACGTCTACTTTTTCGGTATCCGCAATATTTACGATTTCATTTAAAACTTCCCTTTGTTCGGCTATGCGCTCTCTACCTTCTATTTTTTTTCCGAGATGCCAGTCGGACGTATGCAAAAACTTCATTTTATACCGCTGATGATTTTTTTCAGACACAATATTTTGCGTTTCCGAAAAAAATTTCCAAATTACCTTGATTTTTTCTTTTTTATATTATATTATTTATAAGCAAGAAAATCAAGTAAATTTTCAAAGGTGTAGAATATGGCTTTTTGTTTTTACTCAAAAGAATACTCCGCAACGAGTTTCACCGATATAGATAACGCATTTATTTTTGAATATATGCCCGAAGCGACGGGCGATGCCGTAAAGGTTTATGTTTACGGCTTGTTTTTGTGTAAAAATTCCGAGTTCGAAATAGGTCTTAAAGATTTTGCGGAATCTTTAAAACTTACGGAATCCGAAGTTAAAGACGCTTTTTCTTACTGGGAAGAATTCGGCTTGGTTTCAATCGTTAACGAAAACCCTTTCGAAGTAATTTATTATCCGTTTACGGCAACGACTAAACCTAGAAAAATAAAGGCTGAAAAATACACCGTTTTTTCAAACAGTTTGCAATCTTTAATTCCGTCCAGAATGATATCCACTACGGAATTTTCGGAATACTTCAACATAATGGAAGTTTACAAAATAAAGCCCGAAGCGATGCTTATGATTGTTAAATATTGTATCGACATCAAAGGCGAATCTATCGGATATAAATACATATCGGCAGTTGCGAAGGATTTCGGTTCCCGAAAAATTTTGACTGCGCAACAAGTTGAAAACGAACTGTCTTCTTATATAAGGAGAACGGGTGAAATCGATAAAATATTAAAAGCCCTTTCGCTTAAAAAGAAACCTGAAATAGAAGACCTTAATTACCTAAACAAATGGACGGAAGAACTAGGATTCGAAACGGACAACATAGTGTTTGCCGCAAGCAAAATAAAAAAAGGCAGTATGAAAAAGTTGGACGATTTTATTTGCGAACTGTATTCGGGCAAAAAGTTTTCCCGTTCGGAAATAGAAAATTACGTTAAAAACAAGCAAAACCTTTTCGACCTTGCCGCAAAAATCAATAAAGCGCTGTCCGTTTATTACGACGTTTTAGACGCAGTAGTTGAAAATTACACTTCAAAATGGTGCAGCATGGGTTATGACGAAAAGTCCCTTTTGCTTATAGCAAATTACTGTTTTAAGCGTAATTCTTCTAACAAATTAGAGGCTATGGATTCGACCGTAAAGGCTTTACATTCACAAGGAATCATAAGTTACGAAAGCATAACCGATTATTTTATGCAACTTGCAAAAATCGACGGTTTTATATCAAAAATTCTTACAGAACTAGGCATTTCTAGAAAGCCTACCGTTTGGGACAGGGAAAACTTCAACCGTTGGAATAGTTGGAATTTTTCCGAAGAAATGATAACCGAAGCGGCAAAACTGTCGGTAGGAAAGTCCAGCCCTATCCCCTATATGAACGCAATTTTGGGAACTTGGAAGCAAAAAGGAATATTCGATAAATCGCAAATAACGGTTGACGAAAAATCCAACAATACTTTCGGCAACGAAAGAATTTATACTAAAGAAGAACTTGAAAAGGTTATCGACGACATCGCCGATATTGATTTTTGATTATGACTGAAGGAACGTTAAAAAAAATAACCGAATACTACAAAAACAAAAAATCCGAAGCGGAAAGAGTCGCTGCGGAAAATTTTGCTTTGGCAAGAAAATCGCCTGAATTTAAAATTATCGACGATAGATTGTCCGCAATAGAACACGACCTTGCTTTTGCCGAAATAAACGACGACGCAAATTTAATTAAGACGCTTGAAAAAGAAAAGCAAATTCTTACAAAAAAACGGGTTGAAGAACTTAAAAAAGTGGGGCTTACCGAAAAAGACTTAATCCCCGATTACGAATGTAAAAAATGCTCAGATACGGGATTTATCGGAAAAGAAAGATGCGAATGTTTTGCAAAAATTCAAGCAAAAGTTTCAACGTCGTCGTTAGGCGTTAATATAGAAACTTTACCTGACTTTGAGACCGCCGAAAACTACCCCGAACTTGCCCTAGCGTATGAAAAAATGCAAACCTTTACCCAAAAGTTCCCCGACTTAAAAAAACGTAACGTAGTTTTTCTCGGCGGTACGGGCACGGGCAAAACACATCTTGCAGGGTGCGTTGCGAAAGATATAGCGAAAAAAGGTTTTAACGTTATATTTTTATCGTCGTTTAACTTAAACAACGTTTTTATAGGGTATCATTCTTTATTCAGCCCCGAAAGGCAATCGGGAATGGACGCCCTTATAAACTGCGATTTGCTGGTGATAGACGATATCGGCGCCGAACAACTGATAAAAAACGTTACCGCAGGATATTTGTTGGACCTTATAAACGAACGCAATTTGAAAAACGTTTCCACGATAATAACGACAAACCTTTCCCCCGAAAAACTTTTATTAAAATACGGCGAAAGAATATACAGCAGAATTTTCGATAAACGCAACTCGGCAGTAATGAACTTTTCGGGTAAAGATTTAAGGCTTAACCCAAACTAAAAACAATTTAAAATTATAAACGCCCTTAGAGTTTTTGATATATTCTAAGAGCGTTTTTATTTTAAAATATTATTCGTTCCATAATTCTTGCTTTGCCGTAGAAACTGCGCTTGCGCCTGCCGACAATGCGTTTATTATATCGTTTTTATTTTCGATAAGTCCGCCTGCAATTACAGGGATTTTTGCGTTTTCGACAAAGCGTTTTACAGCCTTAGGGATAACGCCGGGCATAATTTCTACGAAATCGGGCTTTACGGTTTTTACCCCTTCGAGCGCAGTTGCAACCGATAAAGAATCTATTATAAAAAAGCGTTGTACCGTTGCAAGTTTCAGTTCTTTTGCAAGCGTTATTAAATGGCTTTTAGTGCTTATTATGCCGTCCACGCCTGAAAGGCGTAAAAACTCAAGCCCCTTTTTATCCTTACCGATACCTTCCGCCATATCTATATGAACGAAAACTTTTTTCCCGTTAGACTTTTTTATAAGTTCTTTAATATTTAAAACGTCCGATTTTAGCGTAAAAATAACTTCCGCTTGAGAACTTGCCGCAAGCAAAAATTCTTCTTCGCTACGCACTGCGGCTATTACGGGATTATCAAACACGAACATATTATTCCCCTTTAATATAATTTGCCGACGACACCAAATTTACGCCGTTGCCGTCGATATCATTTATTATTATATCGCCTATTTTCAAATTTGTCAATACCGACACTTTATGAATTTTATCCATTACTTCAAAAATAAGACTTTTCGACACCGCTTTATCGGTTTTTACGGGAATAAGTTTGCCGTCGACACTCCTTACGGTACTTGTTATAATTCTTACGGGATTAGTAACTTCGTTTTTTCCATATATTCCGCCTTTAGGACAAAAATTACCGTTTACGACAAACTCGCCGTCGATTTCTTCTACGGTAAGCGAACACCCTCTGGGACATTCTATACAAGTAAGATTTCTTTTCATTTTTATTCCCCCTTAATTACGGATATTTCTATTTTATTCGCTTTTTTAAGCAGTTCGGTACTAAGCGTTACGCTTTCCATTTCGCCGGGCGCAACCGAAAGTTTTTTGAATTTTAACAAAGTTTCGCCCGTATCTACCGTAACTACGCAATTTTTTTGCGTTCCTTTTACCCTGAAATACAGTTTTTGTTTTTCAGTTGCGTTTTTATCGACTTTTTGCGGCAATACGTACGAAACGAATTCGCCTGCCGTTGCAGTTAAATAATCTTTCTTCTTTTCGCCGTTCAATATATAATCGGCTGCGCTTTTACCCGCAATCTCCGCTTCTTCCGAAACAAAGTCAACCAAATCGTGCACATGCAAAACATTGCCGCACGCAAACACACCGCTTATAGAAGTTTCCCTGTAATTATCTACTTCAGCACCCTTGGTTGACTGACTGATTTTTATACCTGCTTTTAAAGTAAGTTCGTTTTCGGGAATAAGCCCTACCGAAAACAACACCGTATCGCAATCGAAATGAATTTCCGTTCCGATTATCGGCTTTTTGTTTTCGTCCACCTTTGCTATGGTAACGCCCGTTACCCTTTCTTTTCCTTCGATTTCAACTATCGTATGGCTAAGATAAAGCGGAATATTAAAGTCGTTCAAACACTGTTCGATATTTCTTTTAAGTCCGCTTGAAAAGGGCATAATTTCGGCAACGGCAAGAACTTTTGCGCCTTCCAAAGTCATTCTTCTAGCCATTATCAAACCGATATCCCCCGAACCTAATATAACCACTCTTTTTCCGGGTAACCAACCTTTTATGTTTACGTATTTTTGCGCAGTGCCTGCGCTGAATATACCTGCAGGTCTTGTACCTGCAATATTTAATGCGCCTTTACTGCGTTCTCTACAGCCCATTGCTAAAATTATTGCTTTAGCATTTACCGTTTGCACGCCGTTTGCGTTCATAAACTTAACGTTTTTTTCGCCGTCTATATCGGTAACGAAAGTGTTTGTTAAAACTTCTATATTGCGTTTATTTGTTTCTTCTATAAATTTATTTGCGTATTCGGGGCCCGTTAAGTTTTCGCCGAAACGGGTAAGCCCGAATCCGTTATGAATACATTGCTTCAAAACTCCGCCCGTTTTATCTTCTCTTTCTATTACCAAAATATCTTTAACGCCGTTATCGTAAGCGGATATCGCCGCAGCAAGCCCTGCAGGACCGCCGCCGATTATAACTAAATCTTTTTTCATTACTTTTCACCACCCGTTATTATTTTCGAATTTCCGCCGTTTTTGCTTACCTTGTCGAAAGGTATTCCGTATTCGGCAACGATAGTTTCCAAAACCGAAGGTTGACAAAATCCGCTTTGGCAACGCCCCATTCCTGCCCTTGTGCGAAGTTTTATTCCGTCTATCGTAGTCGCTTTCGGATTAATCCGCATAGCGTCTAAAATTTCGCCCAAAGTTACGCTTTCGCAACGACAAATTATTTTACCGTATTCGGGTTTTTCCTTAATAATTTTATTCTTTTCTTCATCGGAAAGCAGTTTAAAATAATCGGACGGTTTGCGATGCGGATTAAAACTTTCGTTAACCGTCGCATTGAATTTTTTTGCGACGAACTCCGCAACGTATTCGCCGATGGCAGGCGAAGCGGTTAACCCCGGGGATTCTATACCGACGACATTATATAGTCCGTTTACCTTACTTTCTTCTATAATAAAATCGTGCCTATCGCAATAAGCCCTTACGCCTGCAAACGAAGTTATTACGCAATTAAGCGGTAAATTTTTACACATTTTGTTTGCGTTTTCTTTTATTTCGTCAAACGCAGGTTGTCTTACGGAAACGTCGTAATCGTTTTCTTCTACGGAAGTAGGTCCTAATATAGTGTTTCCGTCTACCGTAGGCGAAACCAAAACCCCTTTACCCGCCTTTGTCGGCAAAGTGAACAAAGTACATTTTGAAAAATTACCCGTAGAATTGTCAAGCAACATATATTCGCCCTTTCTATAACCTATCTTAAACGAATAATCGCCGAGCATATTCGCAATAATTTGAGAGCCGCCGCCTGCGCAGTTGATTATATAATCGGCTTGCACCTTTCTACCGTCTTTCGATATTATTTCAAAACCGCTTTTTATATCTACGACTTCAAAATTCGTTAAAAGTTTTACGCCGTTGTCCATAGCGTTCCCTATGACCGCAAAGGTAAGATTATACGGGCAAACTATTCCGCCCGTCGGCGCATACAAAGCGTACTTTACTGCGTCCGATATATTCGGTTGCAATTCAAGAACCCGTTCTCCATCTAAAATTTCAAGTCCTTTTACGCCGTTGGTTTCTCCCCTTGTTTTTAAAGTTTCAAGTGCCGACGTGTTTTCTTCGTAAGACAACACCAACGAGCCGTTGTTTTTATACTTTACGCCGAGTTCTTTACATACCGACGGCATAAGTTTGTTACCCAAAACGTTAAACTTTGCCTTGAGCGAACCTTCTACGGCGTCGAAACCGCCGTGAACTATTCCGCTGTTAGCCCTGCTTGCGCCCGAACAAACGTCAACGCCTTTTTCTATCAAGGTTATATCGAAGTTATATTTTGCAAGTTCCCTTGCTACGAAACCGCCGATAACGCCTGCGCCTATTACCGCTATTTTTTGCATAATTCACTCCTTTTTCTATAAAATAAAAAGAACAAAAACACACGGAAAGTATAAAAATACCTTCTTATGCGTTTTTGCTCTCCTAATCTCCGCAAAAAACTTAATTTAATTTTCTACTTGATATTTTACTACTTTATAATATCTTTGTCAACCGCTGACGGGATATTTATTTGTTCTTCATAAGAACTTCTATCATACTAACTGCGGTTTCCAAATAATCGGCTTCGCAATCTTCTATGTTACCGGCATCGCACAATTTTGCGAAATGCTGACGGGATATTTATTTGTTCTTCATAAGAACT
The DNA here is from genome assembly GCA_964568155.1 of uncultured Clostridia bacterium. Classification (GTDB taxonomy): domain Bacteria; phylum Bacillota; class Clostridia; order Christensenellales; family Borkfalkiaceae; genus UMGS775. The sequence continues at coordinate 14,852 of CAZMOQ010000013.1, forward strand.
TCTATCATACTAACTGCGGTTTCCAAATAATCGGCTTCGCAATCTTCTATATTGCCTGCATCGCACAATTTTGCGAAATTTGGGTTGATAGGAATTCTTGCAAGCACGGGCAACGAAAATTTAGACGCTACTTCTTCTATCTTGCTTTCGCCGAAAACGTTAATCTTCTTACCGCAATCGGGACATTCGAAATAACTCATATTTTCGACCAAGCCCAAAACGGGTACGTTCATAAGCCTTGCCATTTTTACCGCTTTTTCAACTATCATAGATACAAGTTCTTGCGGCGAAGTTACTATAATAATGCCGTCAACGGGTAAAGACTGGAATACAGTGAGCGCAACATCGCCCGTTCCGGGAGGCATATCCACGAACATATAATCTACGTCCTTCCAAATAACGTCCGTCCAGAACTGAGAAACTGCGCCGCCTATAACAGGACCACGCCAAACTACGGGGTCGGTTTCGTTTTCAAGCAATAAGTTTATGCTCATTACGTCGATACCCGTACGAGTTTTTACAGGCAATAAACCTTCTCCGTCAGCAACAGCCTTTTCTTTTATGCCGAACATTTTGGGAATAGAAGGCCCCGTAATATCCGCATCCATTATCGCAGTGTTGTAATCCCTGCGGTTAAAACTTATAGCGGTAAGTGCGGTAACGAGCGATTTACCCACGCCGCCTTTACCGCTTACTATACCTATTACTCTTTTTATTTTTGATTTTTTATGGGGTTGTTTTAAAAAACTTTCCTTTTTGCTACTGCAATCTTGCTTACAGGTAGAACAATCGTGCGTACATTCACTCATCTATGCTAATCTCCTTATTGTCAAGTACCTTTTTGAAATCTTCTATCACTTCTTCGACGTTTTTTATATTAAGCAAAGCAACGTCGGTAAATTCGCCTTTTATAATTAAATCTCCTGTATTAAGCAATTTATCGACGGTATCTTTAACCACCTTAAATTCTTTTACGTCGTTAAGCCAAACGCTTCTTATATCCACGCCGAACGTTTCGGTTTTTATTAAAACTCTTTTTTGTGTTAAAACGTATTCGTAGCCGTTGTATTCCGTAGACGATTTTATTATATTAGATATCCATATCCAAAGCGGCGCAATATGAATTATAAAAAACGGCAATACTATATAGGAAAAACTCGGGTTTTGGTTAAACAAATTTTCCTTTATCATAACGGCTAAAAAAGCGGCGTCCAACGCAAGCCACACAAGCACTATGGGCAACATTTTGAATATACCGTCGAAAGCCAACCCCTTTCTGTTAGGTTTTCCGCTCCATATAACGGTTTCGTCTTCACTTAAAACCGCCGCAACTTTTTCGCTTACCGCTCCGTTATCCATATCACTCAAGCCCCTTTGCTTTTCTTTTTAATCTTGTTTCCGTATCCAAAGTCTTTTTTCTTATACGCAAACTCATAGGCGTTACTTCCACAAGTTCGTCGTCGTTTATATATTCAAGCGCTTCTTCAAGGCTCATAATTTTGGGGTTTTCAAGCCTTAAAGCGTCGTCGCTGCCGCTCGCCCTGGTATTAGTTTGGTGCTTTTTCTTGCAAACGTTTACGCTGATATCGTCTGTTTTCGGGGATTCGCCTACGACCATACCTTCGTATACGGGCGTACCTGCGCCTATAAACAATTTACCCCTGCCTTGAGCGTTAAACAAACCGTACGTTACCGCTTCGCCCGTTTCGAACGCTACGAGCGAACCGGTCGTTCTATGCGTAAGTTCGCCTTTATACGGCTGATATTCCATAAATACGGAGTTGAACACGCCTTCACCCCTAGTATCGGTCAAAAACTGACTCTTATACCCGAAAAGTCCCCTTGCAGGCACCGCAAATTCGAGACGAGTTCTCGAACCTATGTTTTCCATTTGCAAAAGTTCGCCTTTTCTTTCACCCATACTTGAAAATACGGGTCCCGTTTTATCGTCGGGAACGTCAACCACCAGCCTTTCGATAGGTTCGCAGAGTACACCGTCGATTTCACGTGTTATAACA
>CAZMOQ010000014.1:0-16599 GCA_964568155.1 uncultured Clostridia bacterium
GGTGCGGAATGACAGGAAAGGAATGCCGAATGACAGGAAGGTGGTGTGGAAAAATAAGGGATATTAGATTCTTCGCTACGGTCATAACGATTTGATAAAAAACAATAATTAAAATTCAAATACAATTTTACAAAGGAGAAATTTATGGTTGATTTTTTAAATACTGCTTTTGCCGAATTTGACGGTCGCATTTTTGCGTTTACAAATAATTTGGCGGTTAATGCAGGCGGATTTTTTACTCCGTTGTGTAAAACAATTACCTTTCTTGGGGAAAAGGGGATAATTTTTTTTGCGGCGGCGGTTATTTTAATGTTGTTTGCAAAAACCCGTAAATTAGGCATTTGTATGTTTGGTGCAGTCGCTTGCGGAGCGTTGATTACGAGTTTTATTCTAAAAGACGCAATCGCACGTCCCCGTCCCTTTGAAAGCAGTATGCTTTACGCTAATTACTGGTCGACAGTCGGTCGTCCTGTGGAAGACGGTTTTTCCTTTCCGTCGGGGCATATGACGGCTATTTCCGCAGCAAGCGTTGTGCTGTTTATTCTTTGCAACAAAAAGTGGAGTTGGGTAGGTTTTGTAGGTGTAATATTTATGGGCTTTTCCCGTATTTATTTAATAGCGCATTATCCAACCGACGTTTTTGCAGGAATTATCGTAGGCGCCGTTTCGGGCGTGATTGCGTATTATATTACTAAACTTATTTATTATTTTCTTGAAAAATACAACGAAGCAAGTTTTTGTCAATTTGTTTTGGAATTTGACCTTATCGAGTGTTTGAAACGCAGGTAGGTTGAAAAGCAAGCGTACCTTTGCGTTTCGCAAAGAAAAAATTTAGTCCATTCCTTTATTGCGGAAGTTTTTTGTTTTAAGAAATTTTCGCACTGCAAAAAATGCCTGTTGCAACTACCGTTTTTTACGGGCCGGGGGATTGCAACGGGCGTTTTTTTTTAAATAAAAGCAAGTCGTTTAATCAAAAAAACTTTTGTCGGTTGAGAAATGTTTTTTATGAATTAAGTCTTGACAATTATTAACGGTTAAGGTAAACTATAATCAGTTGATTTGCGCTTTTTTGCGCTAAACTAAGTTAAAGGAGATTTATATGCGTTTAAAATATAAACAACCTGCGCCGAATTCGATGGAAGGGTGGGAAAAATATTCTTTGCCTATCGGGAACGGCTATGCGGGCGCCAGCGTTTTCGGCGGCGTCGATACCGAACGTATTCAATTTACGACAAACGTATTCGCTAACGATTACGCTAGGGGCGGTGTTTCTAATTTTGCCGAAATACACATTCATTTCCCCGAACGGGAGATTAGTAATTACGAGCGTGGTTTAACGCTTGACGACGGAGTTGCTTATTCTAGTTATCAAGCGAACGGCAAGCACGTGTTGCGCCGTGCTTATTTTAGTTACGTTGATAAAGTTTTCGTTTATACGTTATCGGGGTGCGATGATTTTACCGCCGAACTTATAATTCCTTATTTAGGCACACGTTCTATTGAAGACGGCGGTCGAGAAGGGCAAGTTTTCGTGGAAAATCAAACGGTCGTTATGCGTGGCAGTTTGCCCTTTCGTAACTTGTTGTTCGAAGGACGAATGTTTATAAAAACCGACGGTCAAGCGGTAATAAAGGACGGCAAAATTTGCGTTACAAACGCCACTGAAAGCACGATTGAGTTTGTGATGGACACTTCTTATAAACTTTGCCCCGAAACCTTTTTAGACGGTAATCATAAGGCGTTAGGCGTTGACCCGCACGAGAAGTTGGTTGCGTTGCAATCTACCGTTAGCAAGTTTACGGAAAAAGAACTTTACGAACGCCATAAAGCCGATTATTATTCGCTTATGGGCAGGGTGAAATTGAATCTTGGCGGAAAAGAAGACGAACGCTCCACCGACGAACTTTTGCGTTCTTATCAAGAAGGCAACAAAGAACTTTATTTGGAAGAATTATATTACGCATACGGCAGGCATTTATTGATATCGTCGTCGAGAGAAGGTACGCCGCCTGCGTCTTTGCAAGGCGTGTGGGTTGCGCACGATAAATCGCCTTGGGGTAGCGGATTTTGGCATAACATTAACGTGCAAATGAATTACTGGCACGCTTTCAGCACTAATTTATCCGAATGTTTTAAGGCTTACGCCGATTTTTGGGTTGCGTACTCAAAGCAAGCGGAAGTAAACGCAAGCCGTTGGATAGAAGAAACTAATCCCGAAAATTACGACGACGGCGAAGGCGCTTGCGGTTGGATTGTCGGAACGGGTGTGTATTGTTACGACGTCGAAGGAAAACCGCCGCATACACATTCGGGACCGGGCACTGGCGGCTTAACCGCTAAACTGTTTTGGGACTATTACGATTTTACCCGTGACGAAGAAATTTTGAAAAAGTATACTTTCCCTGCCATTCACGGAATGGGAAAATTTTTGACAAAAACCGTTCGCTTATACGACGATAGGTATTTATGTAGTTTTTCCGCTTCGCCCGAACAAATTATTAACGGTTTATGGAATGAAAAATATCGTGTTCAACAATATCATCACACGGTTGGTTGTGCGTTTGACCAACAAATGATTTTTGAAACCGCAAAGGACGATTTATGTTGCTCCGAATTGTTGAATTATTCCGACGGTGTAACTGCGCTTGAAAAAGAACAATTAAGCGGCTACGACGCTGTTCAGGTCGGATACAGCGGACAAATCAAAGAGTACGACGAAGAAAATTTTTACGGCGAAATAGGCGAGGCAAAACACAGGCATATTTCTCAATTAGTGGCGTTAATGCCCGGAACGCAAATAACAAAAAATACTCCCGCTTGGCTAGACGCCGCAAAAGAAACTTTGAATTTGCGTGGAGATAAGTCTACGGGATGGGCGTTGGCGCACCGCCTTTGTTCTTGGGCAAGAACGGGCGAAGGAAACAGAACTTACAAACTACTCGGCGACCTTTTAAAAGAACGCACTTATCCTAATTTATGGGATGTTCATCCGCCTTTCCAAATAGACGGCAACTTCGGCACCGTTGCGGGAATGACCGAAATGCTTTTGCAAAGCCACGACGGTTGTATCGCTCTTTTGCCTGCTATTCCCGACGAATGGAAAAATATATCGTTTTCGGGATTAAAGGCTAGGGGGAATTTTACCGTCGATTGCGATTATTGCGACGGCGTTATAAAGCGTTGCATTATTACGTCGGTAGCGGGCGGAAGGGTTCGTTTAAGATGCAAACGCACTTCGCTTATAAAAATTATCGAAAATAATACACCCGTCGATTTTTCTTGGGAAGGAAATATTCTTTGCTTTGCAACGGACGTCGGCAAAAAATACGAACTTACGGGCTTTGTGCCTAGAAAAAAAATTGAAAATGTCAGGGTTGAAATCGAGTGCGCGGAATGGCTTGACGATTGCGTAAAATTAAAATGGCGCACGATTTCGGGTATGAGTTATGCGGTTTATCGTGCGGTGGAAAACGCTGCCGATTACACGACGTTAAAAATTACCGAAAACGGCGAATATTGCGATAAAGAGTTTAACCGAAATAAGAAGGCAAGGTTAACTTATAAAATCGTGGCATTTAAAGACGGCGAACCCGATTCTACCGAAATAGGTACGAACGTGTTTATGCATCCTGCAAGCCTTTTGGAAGAAGAACGTTATAAATTGCGTTTCAAGTCAAATAATATAAATAATTAACTGTAAAAGTGCGTCGGTAATAGTGGATATTACCGACGCACGACTATATTTTTATTTCGGTAAGTTAGATTGCTAATGTAGTTATATTTTGCTAACGCAAAGTTTTATTTGCTTGTCGGGAAAGGTAGTGTGCGTTATAAAAACTTAAAGAGTTCCGTTTAATCAAAATATATCTTTAACGGCGAGTATTTCGCAAGAAAATCCGTCTATCAACAACGCTTTGGTTTTGCCGTTTTCGTCGGTAAGACCTAAATACCAGTACGGCGAGCCGTTGCGGACTATTATTCTCATCGCTATTTCGCCTTTAAATTCTCCGTCGATTTTATAATTTTCCAAAAGGGGTGATTGTTGCTTTTCAAAACTGTTTAATGCTGTTTGGTAGGTTACCGTGTTTTCGGGGACAACCGAACGCATTATTATTTTTTGGCTTTGTCCGTTTGCGGTAATCGTAACGTCAAAGTCATTAGGCATATCGTTTACGGGGAAGTTTGTCGTCATTTTTGACGAAACGGGGTCGTAAAAAAACTGTTCGGTGTAATTTTGTTCGCCTAAATCAATGGTTGCGGTTATTTTTTCTTCGTAATTGCAATCTTTTAAGGTAAGCGTTAAATTATATTCTTTTTCGCCGACAATCCCGTCAAGATTTTTTAATTTTTCACAAAAACCGAAAGTCGCTTTAAGGGAATAATCTTGGCTTTCGCCTTCATAGATATTAAGCCTTAGTTCGCTTATATGCGGTAAAAGTGTGCTTTTTTTCGCACAACCCGTAGAAAAACAAACGCAAAACGACAAAATAAATATAATAAATTTTTTTAACATACTAAAATTTATTGCGTAAAAATTCGGTTTATGATTGAAAATTGTGAATTATCGTAAAATAACTTGCTTTTTCTAAGTTTATTTGTTAAAATAACTATTAACATATGAAAAGGTTTGCTATAAAAACAGCGGTTATTACGCTTATATCGGTTTTTGCGGCGTTAATGTTGTTCTTTATCGGCGTTACCGTTTGTTACCCAAGAACTATGGCGGATTTATTTTACGACGTCGGTAACGAAACTCTGTCTACGCTGTATACCGAATTGTCTTATCAAAAGACTGATTCTACGGAAGATTTGAAGAAGTTGATTTATCGTTCGGATGAAGCCTGCGATTACGAGCGGTTGGAAAAGTATTGTAAAATTCTTACCGAACGCCAAGATTTTTCCGATATTTGCGCAGGCGAAAAAGAAGGATATAAAAATTACGTGTTCGGCAAATACGTTATAGCAATGTACAAAAACGGGGAATCGGCTGAAAATATTTTCGCCGTTGCGGATAAAACGCTGGACGACGGATATACCGAACAAAACGCTTACCGCAGTTTGCTTTACGGCGCAGGCATTTCAGGGAATACGGAAATTATAAATTCTTTGAAAAGCAAATTTGCCGAAATGAACTACGACAACGATTTATTTAACGATGATAATACATATTTACAAGATTTAACATAAAAGGAGAAATACTTATGGGTAAAATTATCAAAGAAGGCTTTACTTTTGACGATGTGCTTTTGGTTCCTCAAGCAAGCGAAGTTCTTCCGAATCAAGTAGACCTTTCTACTAAATTAACCGACGACGTAAAACTTAACATTCCGCTAATAAGCGCCGCTATGGATACCGTAACGGAAAGTCGTCTTGCTATAGCGATGGCTAGGGAAGGCGGTATGGGTATCATTCATAAAAATATGTCCATTGAAGAACAAGCGTTGCACGTAGATAAAGTAAAAAGGAGCGAGCACGGCGTTATAACAGACCCGTTCTTCCTAGAACCCGAAAACAAGGTAAGCGAAGCGGTTGCTCTTATGGAAAAATACCGTATAAGCGGCGTGCCTATAACGAAGAACGGTAAACTCGTAGGTATTTTAACCAACAGGGATTTGCGTTTTGAAAGCAATTTCGACCAACCTATTAACGACGTTATGACTAAAGAAGGTTTGGTTACCGCACCCGTAGGCACTTCTCTTTCCGAAGCACAAAAGATTTTAGGCAAGCACCGTATAGAAAAACTTCCCATAGTTGACGAGAATGGCAACCTTAAAGGGCTTATTACGATTAAAGATATTGAAAAAGCGATTAAATATCCTAATTCGACTAAGGATAAAAACGGCAGGTTGCTTGTAGGCGCAGCGGTCGGCACTGCTGCAAATACGTTTGAAAGAATACAAGAACTTGTTAAAGCAAGGGTTGATATAATTGCCATAGATACTGCGCATGGACATTCCAAAATGGTTCTCGAAGTCGTTAAAAAGGCAAAGGCAATGTTCCCGAATTTACCGATTATCGCAGGTAATGTCGCTACCGCTGCGGCAACCGAAGCACTTATCGACGCAGGTGCCGATGTGGTTAAAGTTGGTATAGGCCCCGGTTCGATATGTACTACCAGAATTATCGCAGGCATAGGTATGCCTCAACTTACCGCAGTTATGGATTGCGCCGAAATGGCTGATAAATACGGTAAAAGAGTTATTGCCGACGGCGGTATAAAGTACAGCGGCGATATAACTAAGGCTCTCGGTGCAGGCGCATCGGCTGTTATGATAGGAAGTTTATTCGCAGGTACTCTCGAAAGTCCCGGAGAAATCGAAATTTATCAAGGTAGAAGTTTCAAAGTTTATAGAGGAATGGGTTCTCTTGCTGCAATGGCTAGCGGTAGCAAGGACAGATATTTCCAAGAAAACGCTAAAAAATTAGTGCCCGAAGGCGTTGAAGGTCGTGTTCCTTATAGGGGCGCTCTTAGCGAAATAGTATTCCAAATGGTCGGCGGCATACGTTCGGGTATGGGATATTGCGGTATGCCTGATATCGAAAGTTTAAGGCATAAGGCGGAGTTTGTAAAAATTACCAACGCAGCGCTTATCGAAAGCCATCCGCACGATATATCTATCACGAAAGAATCGCCTAACTATTCGTCTAGGTCTTAAAAAAATTAAGCGGCGGATGCGTGTAGCGTCCGCCGTTCAAAAATATATTAAAATTTATTTAGAATATTTTTATAAAAGCAAAAATTGTGTAATAGTTCGTAAAAAACGCTAAAATTTAATAAAAAGCGTTAAAACTTAGCGTTTTTATTAGATGCTGAAAAATTATAAGATTTTGTCTGGTAAATTTTTGCAAAAACTTGTATTTTTACACTTCTAATTATAAAATACGACACTAGCAAAATTATGCAAATGAGTTTGCCTATATAAAAATTATAAGCGGATATGGCGGAATTGGCAGACGCGCTGGTTTCAGGTTCCAGTGGTTAACAACTGTGCAAGTTCAAATCTTGTTATCCGCACCAAAAAGGTTTGATATGAAGATATCAAGCCTTTTTTATTTCATTTTTATTACGACGTTGCTGTTGTGGACGACGTCGGCGGCGGCTCTTATGGCGGTTTCTAATTCGTCAAGAGTGAATTCGCAAGTTATAAGTTTTTCTAAATCCCATTTTCCGCAAGACATAATATTTTGTACGTCTATAACGTCCTCAGGCATATATCCGCCCGAACCTATTACGCTTTTTTGAGAATACGTTACGTGCAAAAGGTCTAGGTTTTTTATTGCGTTGTTTACCGCAACCGAAACGAATCGGCTTTCTATTTTTCCGCTTTTCATAAAATCGTAAAAAATATTTTCCGCACCTGCTGCGTCAAGCCAGCAGTCTATATCGGCGGTTTGACCGTATAACGACGGTGCGTTGCCGAAATATTCCGAAGATTTTTCGGCAAAATTTTCTTTATCTACATTGCATACCGAAAAACCTAAATTTTTTGCAAAATTAAGACGGAAGTCCGAGCGGTCGCAAACCATAACTTTGTTCATACCGAAGTATTTAAACGCTACGGCGGCGGCAATGCCTATCGTGCCTGCGCCGAAAACGACTGCGTTTTGTCCTGAAATATAAGTCTTTTTTCCGTCTTTTAGTTCTTGTAAAATCATACCACGTCTTGCCGCTCTACAACCTACTGTAAACGGCTCTATAAGGCTTGCGAGTTTATCGGGGATTTTTTCGTTAACGGCGTATAAATTATAATTACGCTTTGCATTTTCTACCAAAATATATTCAGAAAAACCGCCTATCGTGCCTGCCCTGCCTTTGTCTTTTTTCGTAAAAAGCGGATAGGGGTAAACTCTTTCCCCGATTTTGAAATCCGTTACGTTTTTACCTATTTCTTCTACTACGGAAACCGTTTCGTGTCCGAACTCTCCGCCTACGGTAATTTTATGTCCCGTATTCGGTCCGTGAAAAAACACCGCTGCGTCGGTACCGCAAACGCTGGAATATATATTGCGTATCAAAACGTCGTTTTCGCCGACGACGGGCTTCGGTAATTCTCTTATTTCAATACTTTCTTTTCCTAAATAAATACCTGCTTTCATATAAACACCGTCCTTATTATTTTGTTAATATTTGAACATAAAACGGCTGGCAAAAATGAAATTTTTGCATTGCTAACGCAATTATTATTTGCTAGGTGCAAACAATAGTCGTATGTTGAAATATGTCGAAGTTGTCGTTCCTTGCAAGCAAAGCATCGACTTCTCATATTCTAACACAATTTGAAAGTTCTTGCAAACGATTTAATTAAAAAATAAAAATGAAGGTATAAATTAAAAAAATACGGTAATAATCGATTGTGTAATAAAAGGAGAACGTGAAAATGAAAAAAATTTGCATAAGTTTTTTAGTTTTATCCATAATAGTTTTAAGCGCAGTTTATTTGGGAGATAATTCTACGCAAAATACCGAATATTTAAGAATACATATCCGTGCCGATTCCAACGACGAGCAAGCGCAAGCGGTAAAATATAAAGTAAAAGATTCCGTTACGGAATTTCTTACGCCGTATATCGCCGAGTGCGATACTAAAGCAAAAGCGGACGAAACGCTTAAATCCTTGCTTAAAGAAATCGAACGGGTTGCGGATAGAGTGCTTGAAACAAACGGTTTTTCTTATCGTTCCAAAGCAAAACTCAATACGGAAAAATTTCCTACCAGAGTTTACGACGGTTTGGTTTTGGAAAGCGGATTTTACGACGCTTTAATAATCGAACTCGGTTCGGGTAAAGGCGATAACTGGTGGTGTGTGGTTTATCCGCCGTTATGTTTTAAAGGGGCAAGCGAAAATATCGTTTATAAAAGCAAGATAATTGAGATTATCAACGAATTTTTTAAACGCCGTCAGGCGTAAAACATCAGGAGGAAAAATGAAAAAATTTGTAAAAGTAACCGCAGTTATACTCATAATTTTTGCTATGGGGTTCTGCGTGACTTCGGTGCAAGGCAACGTGGTTCACGAAGCAAGCGCCGTCGTTTTAAAGCAGGGTAGCACGGGCTCGGACGTATCTACTATGCAAAAGAAACTTAAAAACTGGGGGTATTACGGCGGTTCGGTGGACGGCGTTTTCGGTTCTAAAACCAAAGAAGCCGTTAAGTATTTTCAGCGTAAAAACGGGCTTACGGTAGACGGTATCGTAGGTACGAATACTTTAAAAGCGCTTGGAATGAACTTGAGTTCTTCTTCGTCGACGGCGGACGGTTGGAGCGATTCCGATATCTACCTTCTTTCAAAAATAATATACGCCGAAGCGAGAGGGGAAAGTTATACAGGTCAGGTCGCAGTAGGCGCAGTAGTGCTTAACAGGGTAAAGTCGAGTTCCTTCCCTAATAGTATTTCGGGCGTTATTTATCAGCGTTACGCCTTTACCGCAGTTGCGGACGGACAAATAAATTTAACGCCGGACGCTACCGCAAGAAAGGCGGCGATTGCCGCTATGAACGGTTGGGACCCGAGTTACGGCGCATTATATTACTATAATCCCGCAACGGCTACCAGCCAGTGGATTTTTTCAAGGCAAACGACGGTTGTTATAGGCAGCCATGTCTTTGCGATATAGGAGGTTAAGTATGCAAGATAAAAACAAAGCGGTGGAAAAAACCGAAAAAGCGCAAGTCGGCGGCGAGGGTACGCAAGAAAAGCAATCGAGCGTAAAAAAGGCTGTAAAAAACAATAGCGGCAAAAGTAGAAAAGCGTATGCCGAAAGAAGTAAGAATTCAGCCGCAACTAAAAAAACAAAGTCAAACGAAGCGAAAATCAAAAAGCAAGAGTTGCGTGCGGAGCGTGAGCGTATTCAAGCGGAAAAGCGTATAGAAAAAGCAAAGATAAAAGCCGAGAAAAAACTTGAACGCAAAAAGTTAAAACAGGCAAGATTAAGGGAAAAACAAAAGCATCTTGCCGAACTTAAAAAGTTAAAGGAAGAAAAGAAAGCCGAAAAGAACGCATTGAAAGAGCAGCGTAAAAAAGAAACCGCTGCACAAAGGCATAAGCGAATAATCGCCGAAAAGCAGGAAAAGGCTAGGTTAAAACAAGAAAAACGCAGGGCGAAAGCAGACCTTAAACAACAAAAAATTCAAGAAAGAAAAGCAAAACGCCAAAATAAAACCAAAGGCTTCGGCGGTTGGCTTGCGGCGGTAATATCGTTAGGCGTAACCGTGCTTGCGTTATCGTCGGTACTTGCAATGACGCTTTTCGTACCCGACGATATGGATGCGGAAATGGCAAGCGCATATCAAAAATCTTATTACGATACGGTAAGTTACGTCAATAATATGGATTTAGGGCTTTCTAAAACCATATCAACGAAAGATGACGGAGCAAGACAGCAATATTTGTTAGACCTTGCCGTAAACAGCGAACTTGCGGAAAACGATATAAACCGTTTGCCCCTTCAAGACGAAGATAAATTTTACACCACGAAATTGATAAATCAAATAGGGGATTACGCAAAGTATCTTTACAATAAAATAATCGACGGCGAAAGTCTTACGAACGAAGATATTTCAGCCCTTAAACAACTTTACGAATGTAATAAAGAGTTAAAGATTGCGCTTGGCGAAATTTCGTCGGAAATGGGCAGTAAGTACGATTTTGTTAAACTTAGAAGCAAAAATAACGTTTTAGTCAGCGGTATGGAAAAACTTCAAAATCTTTCCGTAGAATACCCCGAACTTATTTATGACGGGCCGTTTTCGGATGGTAGAACGAATAGGCAAATAAAGGGGCTTGACGGAGAAGAAGTTTCGCCCGAAGAAGCAAAGAAGATATTTACCGAATTATTTAACGATTACGGTATAACGGATATAAAGGACGACGGCGAAACTACGGGCGATTTCGTAGCGTATAATTTTACGGCAAAGTCGAACGGTAACGAACTTTTTGCGCAAATAACCAAAAAGGGCGGCAGGCTTTTGATGTTCGATTGCTTCGAAGATTGTAACGAAATAAATTACGACGGCGAAGATTTAATATCTACGGCTAAAGAATTTTTGTCGGCGGCAGGCTTCAAAGATATGCAACCCGTTTGGGTAAGCAGTTCTAATGCGGTAACAAGTATGAATTTTGCGTACGAAATCGATGGCGTTATAGTGTATTCGGATTTAGTTAAGGTTACCGTGTGCCAAACTTCGGGTATGGTAACGGGGCTTGAAGCGTCGGGATATTTTATGAACCACGTGGAAAGAACGGTAAGTTCGCCAGAAATAAGTAAAACGGTTGCGAGAGAAAAGGTTTCCGACGACCTTGAAATTTTAGGAACCAGAATTGTGCTTATACCGAAAGGTAATTCAAGCGAAAGATTAGCGTACGAATTCAAGTGCGTAAACGCTAACGACGAATTATATTACGTGTATATAGACGCAAAAACGGGCAAACAACTTCAAATGTTTAAAGTAATATCTTCCGAAGACGGAATTATGTTATTGTAACGCTAAAACGTAACGATATAAAAGAAAAAACCTTGCAATTTTTATTGTAAGGTTTTTATCTTTAAAACAATAAGTATAACTAAATATTTGTTTTTTGAAATTTGCCGTCGTATAGAACATATAGCGAATTAAATCCTATGTTTTTTAAGAATTTTGTAGTTTCTGTAAAATTGCAATCGAGTTTTTCAGCGTCGTGGCAGTCGGCGGATAAAATTATTTTGCCGTCGCTTCTTTTTATTACGTTTAATAAATTTTCGGCAGGATAGGGGGGGTTTTTATACCCTTTAGTAACGGCGCCGACGTTTACTTCGAAAATGCAATTACTTTTTAGTGCGATACGCAAATATTTTTCGGCGATTTTATCGTATTCGGGATTGTTTGAAAAATAGTTGTTTTCAAGTTCGTCGTATTTGGTTATTAAATCGAAATGCCCTATAATATCGGGCTTACGCTTTAATATATAATCGCAAAACGTAGAATAATATTCTTCCGCATACGCCAAAACGTTTCCGTCAAACGCTTTTAACGATTTTTTGTAAAGTTCGTAACTTCCGTCAATCGAATAGTAAACGCCGTCCTTGTTTATATAATGGCAAGAGCCTATTACGTAATCTAACTTGCTTTTGTTAACGGGGGCAAAACAGTCTTCTTCAACGCCAAGATATATTTGAATTTTATCTTTATACTTATTTTTTGCTTCGTTTACCTTTTTTACGTATCCGTCAAAATCCTTTATACAGTAACTTTCGTCGTAAGGCGTGTAACCGTGCCCTGAAAAGCCTAGCGCATTAAATCCCTTTTTTATAGCCGTTTCAACGACTTCGTTAACGGTGTTTTTTCCGTCGCAAAAAGTCGTGTGCGTGTGATAATTCGTAAGCATTTTATTTTAAAAGTTCCTTAGCAAGATTTTCTATTTGCGTTTTAGATTCTTCGTTTAATGCCGAAGTGATTTTTACCGTGTTTTCGGTAAAAGTTAAGTTCTTGCACTTTTCAAGAGTAGTGCGCATAATTCTTGCCGCCGTTGCCGCCCAACTGCCGTTTTCGATAAGCGCAACCGTTTTGTTTTGGAAATTCCTTTCGACAAGATGATTTAAAAATTCCTTCATAAAGGGGAATATGTCGCCGTTATAAGTCGTGGTAGCCAAAACGATTTTGCCGTAACGGAAAGCGTCTTCTACGGCTTCCGCCATATCACAACGGGCAAGGTCGTTTACCGCAACTTTTATTCCGTTTGCGGTGAGTTTTTCTTCAAGCAATTCAACTGCTTTTTTGGTGTTCCCGTAAACCGAAGTATAGCAAATAACTACGCCTTCGCTTTCAACGCCATAAGTCGACCAAGTGTTGTATAAATCTAAGTAGTAACCTAAATTTTCCGTTAAAACAGGACCGTGCAACGGGCAAATTGCGTTTATTTCCAAGCCCGAAATTTTCTTAAACAAAGTTTGTACTTGCGCACCGTATTTGCCTACTATGCCGAAGTAATATCTTCTTGCTTCGCAAGCCCAGTCTTCGTCGATATCCAGAGCGCCGAATTTACCGAAAGCGTCTGCGGAAAAGAAGGTTTTGCTTTGCTTATCGTAAGTCATTATAACTTCGGGCCAGTGTACCATAGGCGCCGTTACGAAAAGCAGTTCTCTATTACCCAAAGAAAGCGTCGAGTTATCGTCTACGACTATTTGTTTATCCTTAAAATCCGTGCCGAAAAAGTTCTTCATCATAACGAAAGATTTTGCCGAAGATACTATTTTGGTTTGCGGATAAATTTTCGTAAAGTTAAGTATGTTTGCGGAATGGTCGGGTTCCATATGTTGAACTATAAGGTAATCGGGCGTTTTTTCGTTTAAAACGCTTTTTAAATTACTAAGCCATTCGCTTGTAAATTTCCCGTCAACGGTATCGAATACTGCGATTTTTTCGTCAAAAATAACGTATGAATTGTAGGCCATACCGTTCGGGACTTCGTATTGCCCTTCGAACAAATCTATTTCTTTATCGTTTACGCCTACGTAAAAAATGTCGTTAAAAAGTTTCATAAAAATTCTCCGTATATAAGTTTTTAATAAATATTACCACAAATATAAATATTTTTCAAGTAAAATAGTTTAGTAGCGGATTATAAAAAGTATAAGGTAAATAACCGTTATGATAAGCGCAAGCCCTAAAAAATTTACTATATAAAAATATGCGTGCTTGGTTTTATGCCTAAATTTAAGCATAGCAAATACGCCGCCTACCGCCCCGCCAAAAAATGAACAAAGCAAAAGCGTTTTTTCAGGTATACGCCATTCGCCTTTCTTTGCCTTTTTCTTATCTACGCCATATAAAATAAAAGTTATAAGCGAAAGTATCGCAACGAAAACAAGATAAATTATTAAAACTTTTTCTTTCATAAAAATCCTTTAAATAATAGTCAATATGCCTTGAGTAATCAACACCGCCGCAACCGCCAAAATAGCAACCGTAACCATCATACATTTTTTGTTTAACGACGCTATTATCGCAACAAGCGTCCCTGTGGTTGAAGTTATAACGTTTCCCGTTACCGTAAAAACGGTGGGGAAGGTCATTGCGACTAACACTGCGTACGGTATGTAATATAAAAAACTTTTAATAAATCTTGATTGTATTTTCTTTTTGAACAGTACGAAGGGTATAACTCTTATCGCATATGTAACCGCCGCCATTACGAAAACCAACAACAGCATATAAAGCGAGTCACTCATTTTTATCACCGCCTTCTTTTATAGGGAAAATCAATGCGCCTATTATACTTGCGATTATCGCACAAATT
Source organism: uncultured Clostridia bacterium (assembly GCA_964568155.1). GTDB lineage: Bacteria > Bacillota > Clostridia > Christensenellales > Borkfalkiaceae > UMGS775. Next base: position 14,274 of record CAZMOQ010000014.1, read on the forward strand.
ACGCACGAAACGTTTTTAAGCGGTTGTAAAAACGGCAAATAGAAAAAAAGTACGCTAAGCCCTGCGCTTACCGCTATTACGGGAAGTATTTTAAGATTTTTCAAACAATCGGGTATAACTATTGCAATAAACATTGCGTAAATGGCTATTTGCAATGCGCTTACTATCGTGGCGGGCAAAAAATCCCCAAGCAAAACGCCTACCAACGTTCCGCCTGACCAGCCGATAAAGGGCAATAAAATAAGCCCTAACATATACGTTTTGTCGATAGGTTCTTTTTGGGAAACCGCTATCGCAAAAATTTCGTCCGTTATACCGAATGCGCATATAAACCTGTCTAAAAGCGTAAATTTTTGGTCCAACTTTTGCGAAAGAGATAAACTCATCAAAAAATATCTTGCATTTATTATCAGTTGCGTAAATATAATTTCAAGAACCGAACCTAATGCGGCTACTATAATTATGCCTGCTTGTTGCCCTGCGGAAGTAAGATTCGTCATTGACATTATAAGCGTAATATACGACGGCACGCCGAGAGCAACTGCCGAAACCCCGAAAGCGAGTGAAACCGCAAAATACGCAAGCATAACGGGGATTCCGTCTTTTAAACCTTTTTTGAAAGTCATAAAAATTCCTTAGTAGTTTTTAGTTTTATTGTATTTTTTATTTGAAGATAAGTCAAGCAAATATTAAGGGAATAGCCAAAAATCGATATTATTAAAATTTTTATATTTTACTTGACGGCGGTGAATTTTTGTGATATCATTATGATATCAAACTATAAAGGAGAAATGTTATGCAAGAAAAAATTTTATCTAACAAAAAACACGGTATGCGTGCGCTTATTTTAACCGCAGCGTTATACTTACTAGCCTTAGCGGCGTTGATAATCGGTATCGTAAGCGTTGACGGTACGGCGCAAATACTTCCCGAATCGATTGCTTCGATATTCGTTGCCGTAGGCGGAATTTGGTGCGTAGTGGGCTGGGTTCCTTTTGTAGGATTAAAGATATTAAAGCCGCAAGAAGCGTTGGTATTGACGCTTTTCGGTAAATACGTAGGCACGCTTAAAGGCGACGGATTTTACTTCGTAAATCCGTTTTGCGTTAGCATAAACCCCGCCGCAAAAACAAAACTTAATCAAAGCGGAGACGTAAGCGGCGGCATCGATACGTCCGCAGTGAAAATAAGGGCTGACGGCGAAGTTCAGTTTAACGGCGTAACGAATAATAAAATTTCGTTAAAAATAATGACGCTTAACAACAGCCGCCAAAAAATAAACGATTGTTTGGGTAACCCCGTAGAAATAGGCATCGCAGTTATGTGGAAAGTAGTCGATACTGCAAAAGCGGTGTTTAACGTCGATAATTATAAGGAATATTTGTCTTTGCAATGCGACAGTGCATTGCGTAATATCGTGCGTATTTATCCTTACGATGTCGCTCAGGGCGTTGATACTACAGGCGACGGCGTTGCCGACGAAGGCAGTTTAAGGGGCAGTAGCGAAGTCGTTGCCAAAAGAATAAAAGACGAAATTCAGCAAAGGGTAAACGAAGCCGGTATCGAAGTTTTGGAAGCAAGGATAACTTATCTTGCTTACGCACCTGAAATCGCAGCCGTTATGTTGCAACGCCAGCAGGCTTCGGCAATCATAGACGCAAGAAAAATGATTGTTGACGGCGCAGTCGGTATGGTTGAAATGGCTTTGGAAAAATTAAACGAGAAAGGCATCGTAAATTTAGACGAAGAAAGGAAAGCCGCAATGGTCAGCAACCTTTTGGTTGTTCTTTGCGGAAACAGGGACGCTCAACCGGTAGTAAATTCGGGAAATCTTTATTGATATGGAAAAGAAGCAAATACCGCTAAGAATATCCGAAAATTTGTTTAACGATTTAGCGGCTTGGGCGGAGAACGACTTCCGTTCCGTAAACGGGCAAATAGAATATTTGTTGACGGAGTGCGTAAAACAACGCAAAAAGAACGGTAAATACGTCGGCGAAGAAATCGATAAACCTTTGGATTTGGAAATATAACGACAAACAAAATGCAAACGCAAAATTTTTGCGTTTGCATTTTTTATGAAATTAACTGATAGTATTTAATTTTATGCGTATTTACGACAATATTTGAGAAAGAAAAAATCAAATTTGAGTAGAAAATTTTTTCACAGTGTGTTACAATATAAGAAGTTGATGCTTTGCTTGCAAGGAGCAGCAACTTCGCAGTATTTCAATTTAGAAGTTGCAAGTGCGTTAGCACGATTTGTAAAATTTTTTTAATTTTACAAATAATTTGCTTTAGCAAATGTTGCAACGATAAATTATAA
>CAZMOQ010000015.1:0-6883 GCA_964568155.1 uncultured Clostridia bacterium
GCAAAACTATTCGTTTTGCCGTAAAAACTTGCGTTTTTACACTTCTAAGTTTGAATAACCATCAGTTTTGCTTGAATATACACTTCGCTTTGCTCGTGTGCATTCAGACAAAACTTCAGAGAATATAAAATATGGAATCATTGAATCAATTATATCGTATAGGCAGGGGACCTTCTAGTTCGCATACCATCGGTCCCGAAAGAATAGCCGAATATATAAAAACGCAATATCCGCATAGTTCTTTTAAAGTCGAACTGTATTCTTCGCTTGCGCTTACGGGCAAAGGACACGGAACGGATAGAGTCCTAAAAGAAGTTTTGGGAGAGGATACCGAAATAATTTTCGATACAAAAACGCCTGTTCAGCACCCTAATACGTTGGACATTTCGGTATACGACGGGGATAAGTTAGTAACTAAAATAAGGGGCGAAAGCGTCGGCGGCGGTAAGGTTTTAGTAGACGGCAAAGTTTTGAACGCTGCGCAAAACGTTTACGAACTTGAAAGTTTTGAAGATATTAAAAATTATACGATAAAAAATAATAAACGAATTTACGATTACGTTTTTGAAACCGAACCCGAAATAAAAGATTATTTATTTAAGGTTTGGCAGGCAATGAAGTTATGCGTCAAAGAAGGAATCAATACCGAAGGCGAACTGCCCGGCGGACTTCATTTAAAAAGAAAAGCCAAACTTTTATATAACAAGCGGTACGGTAACGACCCTGAAATTATTCGGCAAGACAGGCTTTTATGTTCGTATGCGCTTGCGGTTGCCGAACAAAACGCCGATAATAAAATCGTAGTAACTGCACCTACTTGCGGCGCTGCGGGCGTGCTTGCAGGCACTTTGTATTTTTTGCATAAAGAATACGGCTACGACGACGAATCTATTATAAAAGGGCTTGCTACGGCAGGGATTTTAGGCAACCTTGCAAAGACGAACGCTTCTATAAGCGGTGCGGAATGCGGTTGTCAGGCGGAAGTCGGCGTTGCTTGCGCTATGGCGGCAGGTGCGATTGCGGAAATTTACGACTTCGATATAGATAGTATAGAATGCGCTGCCGAAATAGCGATAGAACATAATCTCGGCTTAACTTGCGACCCCGTGAACGGGCTTGTTCAAATTCCGTGCATAGAGAGAAACGCCCTTGCCACGATAAAAGCGTTCGGCTCGGTTACCATTGCAAAATCGCTTGCTTCTATAAGGCAAATTTCTTACGACGAAATTTTGCAAACAATGTACGAAACGGGTAAAGACCTTAATTATAAATACAAAGAAACGTCTATCGGCGGAATAGCAAAACATTATAATAAGTAGTGATTTATGGAAGATTTAAAACTTACAATATCTAAAAACATAACTAAATACAGAAAACAATGCAAATTAACCCAAGCGGAACTTGCCGAAAAAATAAATTATTCGGATAAAGCGGTTTCTAAATGGGAATGCGGGGACGGCGTGCCCGATATCGTCGTGTTGAAACAACTTTCGGATATCTTCGGCATTACCGTTGACGAACTTATAAGCGATAAGCCCTTCGTTGCTCATTCAACGGTTAAAAAGAAAATAAAAACGTCGACGAAGGTCAACGTAACCATTTGTTCCGCACTGCTGGTGTGGCTTGTGGCAACGATAGTATTTGCCGTAACTTTATTGTTTGCGCCGCATTTATCTAAAATGTGGTTGGCGTTTATATGGGCTATTCCCGCAACGTTTATAGTGCTTATCGTATTTAATGCGATATGGGGCAAATGGTTAATGTTTATACCTATAGTTTCCGTACTTATGTGGTCGGTTGCTCTTGCCTTGCATTTAAGTATCCCGTATGAAAACACGTATTTGCTGTTTATAATATGTATACCTTTGCAAGTAATAGCGGTTATTTATTTTGCTTTGATGAATAAAAAATAAAAAATTTAACGATAAGAAAATGCCGAAGTTTTATCTTCGGCATTTTTTGTTGAATCAATCGATTAAAGAAAAAGTTAAGGATAAATTCGTGTCGGAATCGCCGCCTATATAGGCTACGAATTCGCCTGCGTCGGCGGAAAAAGTTCCGTCAGGGTGATAATACGAAAGTTTTTCATTCGTAATAGTAAAACAAATTGTCTTTTTTTCGTGCGGTAACAAGGTTACCCGTTGAAAGCCTTTTAATTCTTTTACAGGTCTTGAAATTTCGGCGACAGTGTCTTGTAAATATAACTGAACGACTTCCGTTCCTAAAACTTCGCTTTCGTTTTGTATATCGACGAAAACTTTTAGTTCTTCATTGCCGTGAATAACCGATTTTTCCGCACGGAAGTTTTTATAGGAAAATTTGCTATAAGAAAGTCCGTAACCGAAAGGATATTGCGGATAATTTTCGCCGTAACGGTAACGCACCATAAAGTTATAGTCTCGTTTGGTGGAAAAATACGGTCTGCCCGTAGGTTTCCTGTTATAATAAATAGGTAATTGACCTACGTCTCTCGGGAAAGTAACCGATAGTTTTCCGCTAAAGTTATATTCGCCCGATAAAAGTTTGGCTATTGCACTGCCGCTGCGACTGCCTAACTGCCAACAATATACCAGCGCATCAGCCCTTTTGAATACGTTGATTATACGGGGAATTCCCGAACATACCAACACGATTACTTTTTTATTGCGAGAAAGCAAATAGTCGTAACAGCGTTTTACTTCTTCGGGGAAGTCCAAATCAGTTCTTGACGCCGCTTCGCCGCCGTTGTCGATTCCTTTTGCCGAACCTACCACGAAAATTACGGTGTCGGCGTCGTAAGATGCGCCTTCCGCATAGCGAATTTCAAAATTTTCACTAACGCCGACGATATCGAAGCCTTCCGCAAGAAGCCCTTGTTCGATAGTAACGGTTTCTTTTTCTCTTTCCGAACTTTGCCACGAGCCGCAAAGATATGGGGAACGGGCGGATTCGCCGATTAAGGCTATTTTTGAATTTTTATTTAAGGGTAACACGCCGTTGTTTTCTAATAAAACTGCGCTTTCGCTTGCTAATTTTTCGCTTAGCGCAAGATGTTTTTCGCAAAAACGCACGCTTTTATCTTTCTTGAAATATTTGAACGGGTCGTCGAAAAGCCCTAATTTATATTTCATTTCAAGTATTCGTAAAACCGCAATATTTATTTGTTCTTCGTCGACTTCGCCGTTTTTAATCAGTTGCTCCAAAGAAGTAGAGTAACAATTCGTGCCGAGTTCTACGTCGACTGTTGCGTCGATTGCACGCTTTGCGCTTGCTTTTTTATCTTCGCAATAGCCGTGATTAGTTAGTTCAAAAACAGACGATGCGTCCGATAAAATTATACCGTTAAAACCGAAATTATCCCGTAAAATGTCCTTCAAATATTTTTTATTACCCGAAGCGGGAATATTTTCAATCGTGTTGAACGCAGCCATAACTGCGTCGGCGCCTGCCTGTACACCCGCTTTAAACGGAATAAGGTAAGTGTTTAGCATTGTGTTTTCGCTGACTTCGGCACAATCGTAATCTCTGCCGCCTTCGCAAGCGCCGTACGCCGCAAAGTGCTTTAACGTCGACATCATATAACTCTCATCGTTTTGGTAGCCACGAACGTACGCTTTTGCCATTTCGCCTGCAAGATAGGGGTCCTCGCCTTGGGATTCTATAATTCTACCCCAACGGGCGTCCCTAGATATGTCTATCATAGGGGAATTAGTCCAGTGTGCGCCGCAAGAGGTCGCTTCGATAGCCGTCGCAGCCGTCGCTTTTTCAACTAAATCGGTATCGAAACTGCAAGCCGCTGCGAGCGGTATAGGCATAACGGTATCGAATCCGTGTATAAGGTCTATATTGAAAAGCAAGGGGATTTTTAAACGGGATTTTTCCATAATCGTTTTTTGCATTTCGAATAAAATACTTGAAAAATCCGATTTGCCTTGTATTATAGAGCCGACTAAGCCGTTTTCGAGAGCGGTTTGCAAGCCTTCGCATTTAGGAACGCCTTGTTCGTCAAGTTCGAATACGGCGTACATGCAAAGTTGCCCGATTTTTTCTTGCAAAGTCATTTTGTTTAACAATTCTTTTGCTTTTTTTGCGTAATCGTTTTTCATTGTTTACTCCCTATAGTTTTTTTATTTAAGTAGAAAAGATAAAAATTTATCTTCTTTTTCTATATATAAAGAATATCGACGTTGCCGAAACCGAAAAGGCAAGTATGCCGATGATTATTGCGTTTCTTACCGCTTTTTCGCCGTTTTTGGTAAAGTACTTTTCGTAAACGAAGCCGTTTATCGTTTCGCCGCTTTCGGTCGTAAATTCTACGCAATAAATATCGTTTTCTACTTTAGTCGCTTTTACCGTAGTTTTTTGGGTTAGGGAAGTGGCAACTTCGCTCATAGTGGCGTCCGTATAAATATTACAAGACATTAAATTTTTATAAGAAAATTTTCCTCTTACGAATTGTTCCGCAAGCGTTTCTATAACGGCGGTTTTTATTATATAACCGTTTTTCCCGTCTACCGACGCATAGTAAAAACTTCTTCCGTTTATTTCTACTTCGGCAAGAACGTTTATCGCAGTGTTTTTCGCCAGCGTTGCGTTTTCAAGAGCATATAAACCGTTCGAAGTCAAAATGGGGTAGTAATATAAATTGAATTTCGTTCCCGTATATCCGCTTGAAATATCCGCAGTTAAATCGATAGTTTTTTCGGTTGCGTCGTTTTGTTTAATTAAAATCAAACGGTTTTCGTTTGCAAGAATTAAAAACGGGTGTTCGCCGTAAGACGTTTTGCAGTACGCTATGCCTGCGTAAACGTAATCGGATTTATCCGCTTGCGAAAGATTTTCATAAATAAATGTTTCGCCCGAATAATTTGTTGAAATTTCGTATATATTAGAATTTTCTTTAAGATTATAAAGTTTAAGCGTATTTACGTCGTTTGCGACGCTGCCCGTAAGCGCAAAATTTGAGGGAACGCTTACGTTCGTGATTGCGTCGTTTTCGGCAAATTCCGTCGATAGAATAAAGCCTTTGCCGTCAAAAAGGAAGTAGATTTTTTGACTGTCGTACGAAATAGCCATAGACGTTGCGTTTACGCCCTCGGGTAAGTTTTTAGATATATCGAGTTCGGCGGTTTTAGCCGAGCCGTTTTTGAAATATTCTATAACGTTTCCGTTCGATAAAGAATACACGTTTCCGTTCACATCCACGCCTAAATCTTTGCTTTCGTAGGTTAGGTTGAAAGTATCTAGTGTTGCGCCTTTCGAATTGTATTCGGTTATAATATTACTTTCTATTGTCTTAGAATATACGTAAATATTTCCGTCAACGTCCGCAGTCAATAAGTTGGTTAAATTGTTTGGAACGGAAAATTTTTCTACCTTTTTTTCGGTTTCGCTTACTATAAATTCGCTTACTATAAATATGTTTTGGTAAGTTGATAGATAGAAATTTCCGCTTGCGTATGCGATAGAAGTAATATTATCGTAGTTTTCAACATCGATTTGTTCGATTTCTTTATTCGTTAAGTCAACGAAATAAAGTTCGTTGGAATTTGTAAAAGCAACTTTTTCTTCTCCGAGCGCAATATTACTTGCCGAAGCAAGTTTATCCGAATCGTTAGATATATTAAAAGTTTTGCCGTCGGTTACGGTGAAACCGTTTTTCCCGTTTAATATCGCAATTTTTTCGCCTAAAACCGAAATATCTTTCGTGTTGGCGGTAAGCCTGTTATTTGCGCTTGCAGTGGTTGTTATGGCAAAGCCCGTGTATGAAAAATCTTTTGAAGAAAGTTCTACTATTTTATTGCAGTTGTTGTCTGCAATAAGCACGTTACCGTCCTTAAAAGTCATACTTTTAGGGGACTTTAAATCGCTAATTACGTTTTCGCTGTTTTTAAGGTATGCAAGGGCTTTTGCTTCTTCGTTTTCGATATCTATTTTTTGCAAACTGTCGCTTGAAAGTACGTAAAAATAATTGTTATCTGCAATTATATCGGTAATTACGCCGTCGGGTTTGAAAAATTCATATTCTTTTTCATCGGGAGATTGTCCGTTTTCAAAAAATTTATAACTTGCTAATTTGCCGTTGAGTTTGAAATAAAAAATATCGTTATTTTCATTGATTGCGATTTTTGTATTGTCAGAACTTGCAACGCCGCCTATAGTATTCGATAATTTTTCAAACTTAAGCGTATCGGGTAAAACGGTTACTTTATATATAAAAATACCCGATTTGTTTTTAGTAGCAAGATGTTTTGAATTAGCCGCAAAACAGTGTATATCTATTTCGTTTTCTTCGGAATCGTTTAACGCTTTTTCGGAAATTTCAAGCGTATCCAAATTTATAAGATAGGGACGGCTGTTTTTGGCGGTTACCAAAAAATTACCGAAATGCCAAAGTTGTGAAAGTGTATAAGGAAAAGTTGCCGTTTTATATTCTCCGTTTTTATAAACTATCAAACGGGTTTGTTTTTGTCCGTTTTCAAATTCGGTAACTTCCAAAATAGCGGTAACTTCGTTATCGTAATATATATCCGTAGGGGAAAAAAGTTCAAAATATTCCTGATAAGTTGACGGCAAAACAATTTCCGTTTCAAGTTTAGTATTGCTTTGCGTATCGGCGAAAGAGTATACACTGCTTGCCGAAAGTATACAGGTTAGCGTTAGTATAGATATTATAAAAGTTAAAAATTTTTTCATAAGTTTACCTTTTTCGTTTAGTATTAGCCGCACTTTATGAAAAGCGGTTTGTATTTTTTTTATTTAACTTGCTGTATTGCTATTTTTTTCGTGTCATTTTGAGCGTAGCGAAGAATCTACTTTTTTTTAGATACTTCGACAGGCTCGCTACGCTCGCCTGCTCAGTATGACAGGGAGAGAGTGCTGTGCAAACTAGCCGCTGTATGAC
>CAZMOQ010000015.1:6983-16559 GCA_964568155.1 uncultured Clostridia bacterium
CGAAACACAACCTTTCACTCGCCTGCTCAGTATGATGGGTGAGAGTGTCCCTTAAACTTGTTGAGTATGACAAGTGAGAGTGTCCCCTTAAACCCATTTAACGTGCAAACTTCTTATATTAAAAATTATTCTTTATTATTCTATCATATATGAAGAAAATTGTCGATAGATTTTTTCAAAATTTTATTTAATTTTATTTTTTGTAAATTTTCACTAAAAAAAATTTTTGTTAAATTTTTCTAAATATACCGTATTATGTCATATTTTAACTGTATAATAAAAAGCGAACATATGTTCGTGATTTACCATTATATTACAAAAAAATAAAATGTCAATAGGGAACTGACAGGAAAAATAAATTTTTAAAAAAATAACTTTTTATCTTGTCATAAAGTATTGAAAAACCTAAAAATGCGGCGTTATAATGAGTGCGCTTTATCGGCGCAGGCATAAATAAATTTTCAGGAGGACTTTTTTATATGTACCACTATCAAAAAACTATTTTATACGTTTATCCGAATTTAACAAGGTATATCGACGGTATAGACGATTTGGTGGAAAAGGCTGCAATCAATTCTTTTTACGATTTAACGCCTTGCGAAATTCAGTCGAATAAAATTTTAAGACTTATTGAAAAAAAACAAGCGTTAATTGAGTTGAAATTAAAAATCGACGAAGTATTGAAGGGATTTTCCGACGAAGAAATGAAATATTTCGAATATAAATACTTTAAAAGAAAACCTAAAAGTTATTTTGAAAACTTCGATACGCAGGGCAGGAATTATTTTAGAAAGCAGTTAAGACTTTTGGTTAAATTTTCAAGTGCGCTTAACCGTTGCGGAATAGACGAAGATAATTTCAAAAAATATTTGGAAATAGGTTTTGTTTCAAACGTTTACGAAAGAGTGGTTTTCTTGGACAATAAAGCCGACGAAAAGGTTAAAAAACAGCGTAAATCCGCTTAATTTAACTAAAAACTCAGTCGTAGTCGTTATCGTCATAAAATGCGACGTCGGGTTCTTTCTTTTCGGGCTTTAAGGCAAAAATCAATATTACCACGCCTGCAAGGGCAATCGCAATTATAATAGCCGTTTTAATAAATCCCGAAGACTTATCGTCGTCAGGTTTCGGGGCTTCGGGTTCTTCGGTCGGTTCGTCGAACACTGGCAAGGGGGTAGGGTGAGTAACGAAGGTAAACGGGCAAACGTTTTCTTCCTTGACGTAACCGAGAGAACCGTTATAGCAAACGTAGTATAGGTATGAGCCGTCGGGATTTTTTAACGAGCCGTAGCAATATAAAGTTCGGTCCTCGAATATATACCGCATTACCGTGTCGGTTGAAGAATTTTTATAGAAAGGGGTTGTGGCGGCTGTTGTTAAAGCGAGTTCGTAAAAAGGCGAAACGGGTGCGGCGTCTTCGTAATAAAGCGAATCCGTATAAACGTAACCGTCGATTGCCGGCACGCTCGAGGACGACGAAAATATTTCCGCCCTGCTTACGCTTGCGCCGTACTCGGTTATTTTTACGTAGTAAGTATACGGCAAATAGAACAGCAGTTCGGTGGCGGTTGCGTCCTTATAAAAGCCTACGGTTTCGGTAATCGCTCTGCCGTAGGTTTGCGACGCTTTCGCTTGCCGCAAATTTCCGTTAGGAATTATTAAAATAAGCGCCGCAATTATAACGGCAAAAAATTTTTTCACCATAGGTAATAAATATTTTAACTTACAAACGATGAAAAGTACGTTACTTAATTATCGAAAACGGGGGATTTTTGACGAAAATGAAAAACGAAATAGTTTTAAGGCTTTTGGAAATAGAAAAGGAAGAAGAAAAACGCAAAAACGGGGACAGGTTGTCCAAATATAAACCGCATAAAAAACAAGTTGCGTTTCATAAATGCAAAAAACGCAACAGGTGGGTTTTCGGCGGAAACCGCACGGGCAAAACCGAATGTGGCGCAGTGGAATGTGTGTATATGGCAAGGGGAGTTCATCCGTACAGGAAAAATAAGGACGGCGTTATAGGGTGGGTGGTTTCGCCTAGTTTGCAAGTTCAAAGGGACGTTGCACAAAAAAAGATTTTATATTACTTAAACAAATCTTGGATAGACGAAGTTATTATGCTTTCGGGTAGAAAGGACAGCCCCGAATACGGCGTTATAGACCTTATAAAAGTTAAAAACATATTCGGCGGAATTTCGGTAATAGGATTTAAATCCTGCGACCAAAGCAGGGAAAAGTTTCAGGGGTCTTCGCTCGACTTCGTGTGGTTCGACGAAGAACCGCCCAAAGAAATTTACGAAGAATGTCGTATGAGAGTTATAGATAAACGGGGAGATATTTTCGGAACGATGACTCCGCTTAAAGGGCTTACCTTCGTTTACGACGAAATTTATTTGAATAAGGGGAACTCTAAACAAGTGTGGTACGAGTTTATGGACTGGTCGGACAATCCGTTTTTAAGTAAAGCCGAAGTAAAGTCGCTTGCCGAAAGTATGAGCGAAGAAAGTTTGGAAACCCGAAAAATGGGTAGGTTCAGAAGCAACTTCGGTTTAGTTTATAAAGAATTCGACGAAAACGTGCACGTTATAAAACCCTTTTCCGTGCCGAAAGAGTGGTACGATACGGTGTCTATCGACCCGGGGCTGAATAATCCGTTGGCGGCGCACTGGTATGCTGTGGATTACGACGGAAACGTTTACGTTATAGCCGAACATTACGAAGCGGGTAAAGACGTTGCTTACCACGCCGAAAAAATAAAGGAAATTTCCAAAATGTTAGGCTGGCAAACGGACGGGAAAGGGCGGATACGGGCGCTTATAGATTCGGCTGCGGAACAACGCACGCTCGCTGCGGCTAAAAGCGTAACCGAACTGTTTTACGACTTCGGTATTATTACAAATTCAAAGGTGAATAAAGACCTTTTCAGCGGTATAGAAAGGGTAAAAACCTACCTTAAACCCATAAACGGCAAGCCGAAACTTTATATATTCGAAAATTGCGTGAATATGATAAACGAGTTTAAAGGTTACCGTTGGGGAGAAGGCGAAAAACCCAAAAAAGTTGACGACCATTGTTTGGACGAATTAAGGTATTACCTTGCTTCTAAGCCCGAAAGAAAAACTATGGTTACGGAAAAAAGCCCGATAACCAAAGATAAAGAGAGATTATATAGAAAAATAAGGGGGAATCGTTGTGTATAAAAGGTATGATTGCGGAAGATGAAAAATTAAAAGACGCACTTTTAAAAAAGGCTTTGGGGTTCGACACCGAAGAAGTAATCGAAGAATATCAGGAAACCGACGAGGAGATGCGGCTGGTTAAAAGGAAGATAACCAGAAAAAACGTTCCGCCCGATATTACTGCGATAAAACTTTTATTCGACGGTAAAACCGACGTTGCGGATTTAACCGACGAAGAACTTCAAAAAGAAAAAGTCAGACTTTTGAAACTTTTAGAAAAAATCGATAAAGGAGATAAATATGAAGAAAACCAAAAATCGTAAAGTTCTTGAAAAATTTAAGGAAGATTTGGTAAAAGAAACGGTTGCGGAATTCGAAAAACGCAGGGCAAACCGCCTTGCTTACGAGCGGCAGTGGGAATTAAACCTTGCTTTCGCATCGGGCAAACAGTACGTCGACTTCGATTTCAGGGGAGATATTTCCGAAAAAGAGAAAAAATTCTTTTGGCAGGAACGGGGCGTTTATAACCACATATCGACTTTGATTGAAACACGTATCGCAAAACTTTTAAGGGTAAACCCCGTGCTTTCGGTAAGACCTGCAAGCGACGACGACGGGGAAATCAACAACGCACGGCTTGCCGAAAAAATTCTTTCGGATACGTTTTCTAAACAAAGTTTTGCAAATACGGTAAGGTCGGTTACCAAATGGTCGGAATACTGCGGCACGGGTTTTTACAAAGTCGTGTGGAATGCCGACGGCGGCGCAAAAATAGGGACTAGCGGCGGCAAAGACGTTTACGAAGGCGAAGTGGATATAATTTCGGTATCGCCGTTTGCGATATTTCCCGATAATTTGTCTGCGGAAAATTTAGATTTCGTCAACGATTTGATTTTTGCGAGAGCGGCGTCAATAAACGACGTTAAAGCAAATTACGGAATCAAAACCGACGGGGAAAATTTGCAAATTATAGGCGGCGGCGAACTTGAAAATTCCGTGTTGCTTATAGAACGGTATATTAAACCCGACGCCGACTTCCCTAACGGCAGACTTATCGTGGTCGCGGGGGATAAGTTAGCGTATTACGGGGATTTGCCGTACGTCAACGGCAAGGACGGACGAAGAACCTTTCCTTTCGTTATGCAAACGGCTTGCTCGCACGCAGGCGAGTTTTTCGGACGAAGCGTTATAGAAAGATTGATTCCCGTTCAACGGGCGTATAACGCCGTGAAAAACAGAAAGCACGAATTTTTAAATAGGCTTACTATGGGCGTGGTTGCGGTGGAGGACGGTTCGGTCGATACCGACGATTTGGAGTCGGAAGGGTTGCCGCCCGGAAAACTTATCGTTTACAGGCAGGGCAGCAAAGCGCCCGAAATCGTTACCGAAAACGCTTTGCCGCCCGATTTCGAAAACGAAGAAAACAGGCTTTTGAACGAGTTCGTAACCGTAAGCGGCGTAAGCGAAGTTGCAAGCAACAGCGAAAACGGCAGGGTTACCAGTGGTACTGCGCTAGAACTTTTAATAGAGCAGGACAACGTACGGCTTACCGCCACAGCCGAAAGCGTAAGGGGTGCGTATTTGCAAATTTCAACCCAAGTTTTAAGGCTGTATCGGGAATTTATGGTCGGTATGCGTGCGCTTAAAACTATGGACGAAGAAAGCCGAACCAAAGTATATTACGTGGATAAAAACGTACTCACCAGCGACGACGTTATAATAATGAACGAAAACGAATTGTTGTACGGGGAAAACAAGCGCAGAAGTATGCTTTTGGAACTGTATAAAAGCGGCGTGTTTAACGGCTCCGACGGTAAACTTAGAACGGAAACAAAAAGCAAAATACTTTCGCTTTTGGGCTATGCCGACGTTGACGGGGAAAGCGCACTTTTAAAACTTCACGAAGAAAAAGCAAGGCGGGAGAACAAAACGCTGTTGAGCGTCGGTATAGAAGCGGACGTCTACGACGAACATTCTTTACATATAGACGAACACACCCGTTATGCGCTTAGCGAGGACGAAAATCTTTCCGCAGAAGAAAAAATGCGTTTTGCGGAACATATAAAATCGCATAGACGAGAAAAAGGAGAAAACAATGGATAACCAAAACTTTGAAGAAAAACAAACGGCTGTAATCAGCGAAGAAGTGAAAAATCAAGTGATAACCGAGTATTTGAAATCGTTGTTATCGAATGCACCCAAAGTCAATTTGGGAACGGTAGGGGTTGAACTTTCTTCCCCTAAAAACAAGCCTAAAACTTTTGCCGAAGCGGCTACGTATACGGCTGAAAAATTAAAAAATAAAGAATAAAGGAGAAAAATAAAATGGCAATAAATTTAAACACCGCCGATATGGCGTTAAAATCTTATTATTTGGATTTAATAGCGGAACAACTCAACACTAAGGCAAACCCGTTACTTGCGCAAATCAAGCAAAGCACGGCGGACGTGTGGGGTAAAGAAGTCAGGAAACTTGCGACTGTAGGCATAAACGGCGGTATCGGCGCAGGTACTGAGGACGGCGCATTGCCGTCTTCGGCGGGTAATCAATACAGGCAAATGGTTTCGACGCTTAAAAATCTTTACGGCACGATAGAAATTTCGGATAAAGCGGTAAAAGCCTCCGCAAACGATTCGGGCGCATTTGTGAATTTACTTACGGCGGAAATGGAAGGCTTGGTAAAGGCGTCTACATTCAATTTCGGAAGAATGTTGTTCGGGGACGGTACGGGCGTGGTTGCAAAGGTAGTAAGTATTAGCAACGGCGTAATTAAATTAGACAGCGTAAAAGCACTTGCCGAAGGTATGAAGATAGATTTTTACGACGAGTACGGCGACGTTATCGACGGAGTAGGGACTAGAAGTATCATCGTGCTTGACAGAAGCGGAAAAACGATAAAAGTAAGCGGCTTGACCATAGGCGAAAATACCGTGCCTGCAGGCTCGCTTATTACCGTTCAAGGTTCGTACGAAAACGAAATTACGGGGCTTAAAGCGATTTTCGACACTACTAAAAATCTTTATGGTATTCAAAGGACGTCAAATTTGTGGATGAAACCTTACGTAAAGGATATTTCGGGCGAGATAAGCGAACTTGCCATTCAAACGGCTATCGACGAAATAGAAGAAATAAGCGGCGGAAAGGTGAACTTTATAGTTTGTTCTTTAGGTGTGCGCAGGGCGTTGCAAAAATTGTTTTCCGAAAATGTAAGAAACTTCGATACCGTTGAACTTACGGGCGGATATAAGGCTATGAGTTATAACGGAATACCTATCGTTGCCGACAGATTTTGCGACGACGGTTGTATGTATTTGCTTAATACCGACGATTTTACTTTGCATCAACTTTGCGACTGGCAGTGGTTGGAAGGCGAAAACGGCACCGTTCTCCGTCAAGTTCCCGGTAAACCCGTTTATACGGCAACTCTTGTAAAATATGCGGAACTTATGTGCGAAAAACCTTGCGGACAAGGACTTATTAAAGGAATAAAAGAAGTTTAAACTAGTTTTACGCTGCGCCGAAAGGCGTAGCGTAAACTTTTGACAAAAATTGTTTTGATAGGGGGATTTTATGATATTTAAAGATATAATTAACACTGCGGCGGTATTGCTCGGTTGGGAAACCCCGTACGAGGACAACGCAGACTTTTCTATACTTGCAAGGTGCGTTAATTTAGTTATTAGCGAAGTCGCATGCGAGTATGCGCCGCCTAAATATACGCAAACGGTATCGGCTGTAAACGGAATGGTTGCGATTAGCAGCCTTCATAAGAATATGCTTGAATTTATTTGTGCAACCGACGCTTACGGCAACGAATTGCCCGTAAAAGTTTACGAAGATTATTTAAAAGTGCCTATCGATACCGAAAAAATAACTTATACGTTTATTCCCGAAAGGCTTACCGCTTTAGAGCAAGTACCCGTTGGCGACAGGCGAATAACCGACAGGGTGTTTGCTTACGGAGCGGTTGCGGAATATTGCCTTATATCGGGCAGGTTCGATGAAGCGATTACTTACAACAATAAGTACATAGCCGCTTTAAAGAACGCTATTTTCAAAAAGGCAGGTTGCGTTGCCGCAAGGAGTTGGGCGTGAAAAGAAAAAACTATTGCTACGATTTGGAAAGTAAAGAAAACAGTTCTTCGGAAAACGTCGAATTAACTTATACGCCTACTAATTTATATGCCGTTAAAATTCAAAAAGCGTATAACGTAGAAGGCTACGGGGACGCAGTTCTTTTCGGTACGGACGGCAAAATTTACAGCGTTACGGACGGTTATTTTACGACGCTATACGATGAAGAATTGAATTCCGTCCCCGAAGTTATTTGCGTAAGTTACAAAACTAAGGCTTGTTTGGCGGTGTTTACTCAGGACGAAAATATTATTTTAGCCGATAGCGCAATAAAGTTCACCGCTCCGCAAGCGGATTCGCATTGCTTTTTCGATAATAAGTTGTTTTGTGTAAAAGAAAGAACCGTTTATTATTCGAAGTCGTTCGATATAGACGTATTCGAAGGGGATAATTTTATTTTACCGCCGACATTCGGTAACGCCGTAAAACTTTGCAGGGCTAACGAGTGCGTTATCATCGGTTGCGAGCGTGGTGCGTGGAAACTCGGCGTAAAAGACGGCGAATATTCCGTTGAAAATTTTACCGCCGATATATTGTCCGAAACGCTTGTAAGTTGTATGGGCGGTGCGGTATATCTTTCAAACGGCGGCGTGGCTTATACCGACGGAAAAACTATAAAGAAAAATAAATTCCCCGTTGATTTAACGCTTGACGGTACGCTTGGTTATCACGGCGGAAAATGCTATGTCGGGTGCGTAAAAAAGGACGGCACGCATTGCGTATTCGTTTACGATTTTACTACCGAAAAAACCGCATTTATAAACGTAAATGCAAAGTCTATCGGCGGAAAGGTGTGCGTAACGGATAGCGGAATAGCGACGTTTAACGGCAGCGAAGTCGAAAAGGAAGAAAAATCGGTTTTAACTTACCGTTTCGAAAAACAAACTTTCGGCGGCGGTAAAATGAAAAAGATTTGCGCCGTTTTTTATACGGGGAAAGGCGAGTTTTCGTTGACGATAAATTCCGAAAAGGGTAATTGTGTAGTCAACGGAAAGGATAGCAAAACGGCGTATTGCCGTATTGACGGGCGAGTTTTCGATATCGAACTTACCGCTTCGGTTAATTCTAAAAGTTTAGAAATATTTTACTATGAAACAGGTGGAGGATTATGACTTACGATATACCTACTACTAAAGAAGAATTAGTCAACGTTTTAAAAGAAATCGACGAGTATTACAGGTACAGAAAAGATTTTTACGAAGAACCAGTTATAATTCCGTTGGATTTGAAAAAGATAGAGTTTACCGAAAAAACCGACGAAGAAATACTTGCTTCCGCAAACGAGATTTTCTTAAAGAAGAAAGCCTGCGAGAAAATTCAAACGGAAAGCGAAATTCTTGCGGAAATATCTGCGTTGGAAGTCGAAAAACTTGCTTGCGGCGAAGATTTGCAAAAACGACTTAGCAGTATAGACGAAGCGTACGACGATAGCGTTAAAAAACTGGAAATTAAGTCGGCGGAACGCAATATGAGTTATTCCAGCGCATATTATAACGCACTTGCCAAGTTGGAAGATAAGCGAAACGCCGAAAAAGACGGCGTTATTGCGGAAATACAAGAAAAACAAAATATTATAGAAGGTAAAATTTCCGCCAAAAACACGCTTAAAGAAAGTATCGACGATATGCTTGACAATAAATACGACGCACTTATATCGGAATACCTTCAGGAACGCAAGGATAAGCAACGGGAATACGCCGATTCGGTTTTGAAGTATAACAATCAAATAGACGAGAAAATAATAAAGAATCAAAACAGCGTAAATCAAAATTACAGTAAATTAAAAATAGATTATATGTCTATCGTAAGCAAGGGGCTTACTACCGAACAATTAGATTCTTTAGGCTATTACGGCGACGTTATAACGGTTGTGGACGGGTATTATTTTTCAATTTCCGCAACCGACGCTTACGAAGATTTTATTTTGGACAGCAAAATGCCCTATTATTTGGGCGAGTATTACGACGATATCCTTTATAAATATAAATTAAGGGCTAATAGATAACAAACATTTTAGTATGCGCATATGATGAATTATAGGGGGAAATCGTATACATAAACGAAGGAGGAAAAGTTTATGCCATTTTGTTGCAATAACTGCGGTAACCGTTGCTGTCAGCCGAGAAGAAACGGACCGCCGATTAGGTATGTAGTCGGTCCTATGGGGCCGATGGGACCTGCGGGGCCGCAAGGTCCGAGAGGTGCTACGGGCGAAACGGGTGCGCAAGGCGCTGCAGGACTTTCAAACGCATTGACGGC